>DATIRA010000102.1:0-2636 GCA_035470225.1 Steroidobacteraceae bacterium
GACACCGCCACGCAGTTGTAGAACCGGTCGTTCTGCGGATCGCTGGTGAACCGGGTCGTGAACTGGCTCAGGATCCAGCGATTGACGAGCTGATCGTAGACGACGATCGGGTCGCCGGACGGATCAGTGCAGTCCTCCACCGCAAACCCGGCCCACAGGTCGCCGATCGCCAGCGGCCCCATGACCAGGTTGCCCGCCTTGTCGTACACGGCAACGGCGAGATTGACCATCTCGACGTAGTGCCCGAGACCGACGTCTCCCACTGGATCCGGCGGGTTCACACGAAAACCAAACAGGTTGAAATTGTCCTGGTTGCTGATGCCCTCGAAGTTGGCGAAGTTGTCCGCCATCTTCTTCACCGACGTGCTGACGGCCTGACCGAACGTGCCGTCACCACTGAACCCCGCATCCGCAACGCTCGGCCCGCGATCCGGTCGGATCTCGACCGGCGCATTCGTCGCTGGCAGCGCGATCCTCGCGCCTGCCGACAGCGGCGCGATGTCTCTCGCGGGCGGCGACACATCGAACGCCACCGCCGAAGTGAACCTCGGCGTCACTGCGGACAGATCCTGTGCCACTGCGCCCTGGAGCCCCAGCGACAAGCTGGCAAACGCCGCGCACCAAAGCACGCGGCCACAACTACGGCTAATGCCCATCATGGCTTCTCCCCTTTGACCGGCACGGCAGGCCGGCCCCTCTCGGCTAATTACCTACCTGTGCAGGGTCCTTGCGCTACGGTAGTAATGCCTAGCCGCCCGGGCGCGCGCTGCGGGTCCGCTCGAAGAAGTCCTTTTCTTTCAATTACTACAGGCGTCTTTTCAGCCGCGGTCGAGGACGCATGCGCTGACCGGAACCCGCACCGCTTTTCCAGGTCGAGGAACTGGTCAGCAGCCGGTGACGGGCCGTATCTAGGGGCGGTCGGTCTTGCGGACTGACTTCTGGACATCCGGCTCCGCGTTGCTGCCGCGCCTCGGCAGCCGCATCCGCGCGGTGTACTTGAGCGGCATCAACGCGCCGACCAGCATCAGCACGACCAGCAGCACGATCCCGAGCGCCTTCAACATGGCCAGGCCTCAGCCGCCGACCGGTCCGCCGTCGCGCCGGCGAATCGCGATCACGCTCGGTCGCGGCGGCCGACCACCCCCGTCCGGCCAGTCGCTGAGCGGCTGCTCGACCGAACCGCCCTCGCCCGGATGCTGAACCGACAGGAACAGCGTCGTGCCGTCCGGTGTGAACTCGCAGCCGCAGACCTCGGCACCGTGCGGCGCGCTCATGAACTGCAGCAACCGACCGCGCTCCGGGCCCTCGACGGGCACCACGAACGCGCCGTTGTTGTCGCCGCGGGGCTGCGCTCCGTCGGTGACGATCCAGAGCCGGCCCTGTGAGTCGAAGCCGAGGTTGTCAGGGCAGGCGAAGGGGGCGAGCTCGTTCGCCTCTCCCTGCCCGGCGTAGTAGCAGTCATCACTGCCGAGTTCCCCGGCCTCGATCGCGGCGAGGTCGGTCAGGTAGCGAGCCTGGCGGTTCCCCGGGTCGCCGGCGAGCAGGAACACGTTCCAGCCGAAGCGCGGCGCCGCGGCGTCACCGCCCTGCTCGGACATCTCGAGCACGTGGCCGTAACGGTTCGCAGGCCGCGGGTTCGCGGCGTTCGCGCCGCGGTCGACGTCGCGCCCTGCGATCTGCAGCAATGCCGGCTCCGCGGTGCGATCCTCGTTCTTCGTGAATGCGACATACACGCGGCCCGTGAGCGGATGCACTTCGATGTCCTCGGGCCGATCCATCGGCGTCCCGCCGAGAAGATCCGCGGCCGCACGCGCCTTGATCAGCACCTCGCCTTGGTCGGCGAACCCGGCCCTGGCGGTCAACGGTCCCTGGCCGTGCACGAGCGGCAGCCACTCGCCGGTCCCGTCCGCATCGAAGCGCGCGACGTAGAGCGTGCCGTGGTCCAGCAGTTCGCGGTTCGCTGCGGGTTCCTGCAGGTCCACCCGGTCGCGGCTGACGAACTTGTAGACACACTCGAACTTGTCGTCGTCGCCCATGTACACGACGGCGCGGCCATCGCTCGACAGCACGCAGCTCGCGCCCTCGTGACTGAAACGGCCGAGCGCGGTGCGCTTGCGTATCGGCGCCGCGGGGTCGCGCGGGTCGATCTCGACGATCCAGCCGAACCGTAGCGCCTCTCTCGGCTCGCGCCGCAGGTCGAAACGGGCCTGCGTGTATTCCCAGCCGTGATAGCTGTTCTCGAGCGGCGGGAACCGGCGATACGCCTCGACGATGCGCGGCTCGCCATCGGCACTCGCCGCGTAGGAGCGGTAGCCGCCGAAGTAGTCGTCCACGTTCTCTTCGGCCGTCAGGAACGTGCCCCAGGGCGTCTGCCCGCCTGCGCAATTGGCCAGCATGCCCAGCACGCGCGTGCCGGATGGATCGGCACCTGTGCGCAGCAGCGCGTGGCCCCGGGCCGGACCCGTGAGTTCCATCGGCGTGAGACCGGTGACGCGACGCGTCAGCCGAGACCCGGCGACCGGTCGCCAGCGCCGGCCTGCAAGCTCGATCTCGACGATCGACGCGCCGTGTGCCGCCAGCTCAAGCTCGGCGCCGGCCGGGAATCGCAGCGACCATTCCCTCATCTTCTGCTCGCC
>DATIRA010000103.1:0-3336 GCA_035470225.1 Steroidobacteraceae bacterium
ATCGACGAGGACCCGGCCGTGCGTGCGATGCGCGATGTCTTCAACGCGACCGTGCAGCCCGGCTCCATCAAGCCCTTGTGAACAACCATTACCAGGAGAACTGACTCGAATGAAAGGTGGCATTGGAAACCTGATGAGGCAGGCGCAGCAGCTGCAGGAAAGCATGCAGAAGGCCCAGGCCGAGATCGCGGGAATGGAAGTGACCGGCGAATCGGGCGGCGGAATGGTCAAGGTGACCATCAACGGCCGTCACGAGGCGCGTCGCGTCCAGATCGACCCGACGGTGCCGCTGGACGATCGCGAGATGGTCGAGGACCTCGTCGCGGCGGCGATTAACGACGCGACCCGCAGGCTCGAGTCGGCCACGCAGGAGAAGATGTCGGGTCTCGTCGGCGGCATGAACCTGCCTCCCGGCATGAAGCTGCCGTTCTGATCCCGCCGCCCGGATGCTGTATCCGCCGCCTCTGGAACGCCTGATCGAAGCGTTGCGCTGCCTGCCCGGCGTCGGGCCGAAGTCCGCCCAGCGCATGGCATTCCACCTGCTCGAGCGCGACCGGCCGGGCGGACGGGAGATCGCCGAGTCGACGCTGGCCGCCTTCGAGAAGCTGGGCCACTGCGCCCGTTGCCGCATGTATGCGGAGGGCGAGCTGTGTCCCGTGTGCCGGGCGCCGGGCCGCGACCGCTCGCTGCTGTGCGTCGTCGAGTCGCCTGCCGATGTCATCGCGATAGAGCAGTCCGGTGGTTATCGCGGCTGCTACTTCGTGCTGATGGGCCACCTCTCGCCGCTGGACGGAATCGGGCCGCAGGAGATCGGCATCGCCGAGCTGGAGAAGCTGCTCGGCGAGGGCGAGGTCCGCGAGGTGATCCTCGCGACGAACCCGACCGTGGAGGGCGAGGCCACCGCGGGCTTCCTGGCGGACGTCGCGAAGCGCCATCGGCTACGCGCCTCGCGGATCGCTCATGGCGTGCCGGTAGGCGGCGAACTCGAGTACGTGGACGGCGGAACGCTCGCACACGCGCTGGCCGGGCGCCAGGCCGTGAGCTAGCGCTACGCCGGGCCGTCGTCGGCGCGAGCGGGCCGGCCGCGCGAGGCGCAGGCCACGTTCGGCCCGGCAGGGTTCACTCGGCCTTCTGGCCCGCGAGGAACAGCCAGGTCTCGACGACCGTGTCGGGATTCAGCGACATGCTCTCTATCCCCTCGTCGAGCAGCCAACGGGCCAGGTCCGGGTGATCCGAGGGACCCTGGCCGCAGATGCCGACGTACTTGCCCTGCTTTCTGCAGGCCTGGATGGCCATCCGCAGCAGGGCTTTCACGGCGTCGTCGCGTTCGTCGAACAGCCGGGCGATGATCGAGGAATCCCGGTCGAGGCCGAGCGTGAGCTGCGTGAGGTCGTTCGAGCCGATCGACATGCCGTCGAAGAACTCGAGGTATCGCTCGGCGAGCAGCGCATTGGTCGGCACCTCGCACATCATGATCACCTTCAGGTCGTCCTCGCCGCGCTTGAGCCCGTTCGACTCGAGCAGCCCGACGACCTGCTGCGCCTCCTTCACCGTGCGCACGAACGGCACCATGACCCAGACGTTCTTGAGGCCCATCTCGCCGCGCACGCGCTTCAGCGCCCGGCACTCGAGCTCGAAGCAGGGGCGGAAGCTCTCGTCGACGTAGCGCGCCGCGCCGCGGAAGCCCAGCATCGGGTTTTCCTCCGACGGCTCGTACTGGTCGCCTCCGATCAGGTTCGCGTACTCGTTCGACTTGAAGTCGGAGAGCCTGACGATGACCGGCTGCGGTGCGAAAGCCGCGGCGATCGTGCCGATGCCTTCGCAGAGCTTCTCGATGTAGAACTCGACCGGCCCGGCATAGCCCGCCATCTGCCGCCGGATCGTGTCCTTCAGCCCGTCCTCTAGCGAGTCGAACTCGAGCAGCGCCTTCGGGTGCACGCCGATCATCCTGTTGATGATGAACTCGAGCCGCGCGAGGCCGACGCCGCGGTTCGGGATGCCGGCGAAGTCGAACGCACGGTCCGGGTTGCCCACGTTCATCATGATCTTGACCGGGACCGGCGGCAGCGTGTCGAGCTCGATCTCCCTCTGGTCGAAGGCCAGCTCGCCCTCGTAGACGTAGCCCGTGTCGCCCTCGGCGCAGGACACCGTCACCGGCTGCCCCTCGCGCAGCGTCGTGGTCGCGTCGCCGCAGCCGACGACCGCCGGAATGCCGAGCTCGCGCGCGATGATCGCCGCGTGGCAGGTCCGGCCGCCGCGATTGGTGACGATCGCAGAGGCGCGCTTCATCACCGGTTCCCAGTCGGGATCGGTCATGTCCGCGACCAGCACGTCGCCGCTCTCGACGCGGCTCATCTCCTTCGGGCTGCGGATCACGCGCGCCGGCCCTGCGCCGATGCGGTGTCCGATGCTGCGCCCGGTGACGAGCACCTTGCCCTTGTCCTTCAACCGGAAGCGCTGGACGGTGCGGCCGGCACGGCTCTGCACGGTCTCGGGACGCGCCTGCAGGATGTAGATCTTTCCGGTCTGGCCGTCCTTGCCCCACTCGATGTCCATCGGCGCGCCATAGTGCTGCTCGATCACCAGCGCCTGCCGCGCCAGTTCGATCACGTCCTCATCGCCGAGGCAGAAGCGCGCGCGATCCTCGGCGGGCACCTCGACGGTGCGGACGCGCTCGCCCGCGCGGGCAGCCTCCGCATAGGTCATCTTCACGGCCTTGCCGCCCAGCGTGCGACGCACGATGGGCCAGTGACCGTCCCGGAGCGCCGGCTTGAAAACGTAGAACTCGTCCGGGTTGACGGCGCCCTGCACGACGGTCTCGCCGAGGCCCCACGACGCGGTGATCAGCACCACTTCGCGAAAGCCGGAGTCGGTGTCCAGCGTGAACATGACGCCGCTCGCGCCGAGGTCGCTGCGCACCATGTACTGGACGCCGGCCGACAGCGCCACCTGGGAGTGATCGAAGCCCTGGTGGACCCGGTAGGCGATGGCGCGGTCGTTGTACAGCGAGGCGAACACCTCGTGCACGGCCCGCACGACGTTGTCCGGGCCGCTGACGTTCAGCAGCGTTTCCTGCTGACCTGCAAACGAGGCTTCCGGCAGGTCCTCCGCGGTGGCCGAGGAGCGTACCGCGACCGCTGCATCGATGCCGTCCTGGCACATGTCCCGGTATCCCTGCAGGATCTCCTGCTCGAGTCGCGCCGGAAACGGCGTGTCCATGATCCACTGCCGGATCCGCGCCCCGGTCTCGGCCAGGCGCGCGACGTCGTCCACGTCGAGCGTTTCGAGCTCGCGCGCGATGCGCTCGTCGAGGCCGCGCTGTGCGAGGAAGTCACG
>DATIRA010000104.1:0-12089 GCA_035470225.1 Steroidobacteraceae bacterium
ACCGTTGCCAACGGCAATTCGGCCATCGTCCCAGGTCGGCACCAGGATGCCCGGGTCGTAGGCGTCGTCGCGGGCCGGAAATCCCTCGGCGAGATACTCGTATCCGCCGTCCACGAGTGGCAGTACGGTTCTCGAGGCTGCACCGACCTGCAGCGTCCCCTGCCCGGGAGGACTCTCCCCGCGGCCGGACTTCGAGTGCGCGACCGGCGTCGCACCAAGCATCAGCGCCGCGACGACCGAGGCCACGAAGGATACGCGGTTGCCTGACAGTGCATTCATGGCTGATCTCCCCTGCAGATGCGGACCGGCATCGGTGGCTGGTCCTGCCTTTTTCATGAAACTAGCATAGACGGGGAAGGCCTGCAGCCCGGACCCCGGCCTTATGTAAAGCGTCGCGCCGCTCAGGGGATCTCCTCGAGTTGCTGCAGGCGCTCGCGAGCGCGCGGGTCGCCCTGTGCCGCTGCCAGCCCGTACCAGCGGCGGGCTTCGGCGCGATCTGGCTCTACGCCCTCCCCGTATTCATACATCACGCCGAGGCCGTACTGCCCAGCGGCGTGGCCCTGCTCCGCGGCCTTGCGATACAACTCGAGCGCGAGCGAGTAATCCTGTGCGACACCGACCCCGCTGGCGTATGCGACCGCGAGGTTGGTCTGCGCCACGGGATCGCCCAGCGCCGCCGATTCGCGCCACCAGCTCACGCCGGCCGCGGGATCCGACGGCACCTCGTCGCAGCCCTCGTACAGCAGATTCCCTGCCGCCGTGTAGGCACGCGGGTAACCGAGAGTTGCCAGCTCGGTGATGATTGCGAGCGCATCGCGGCAGCGACGCTCCGTACCGTCCGGGTACAGGAACTGGTCCGCCATGTAGAGCAGGTTCGAGCGCGCCTTCTCGTTCCCCTGCCGGGCAGACTTCAGGAACCAGTCGCGTGCGGTCTCCAGATCCAGCGGGACACCGAGTCCCTGCGCGTACATCGCGCCGATCGCGACCTGCGCGCCTGCGTCGCCCCGATCTGCCAGCGGCGCGAGCAACGTGAGCGCCTTCGCATATTCGCCGGCGTAGATGGCCTGCCGCCCTGCCTCGAGGTCGTCCGCGGCAGCCATGCCAACGAGCCCGAGCCATGCAATCAACAGCACGGCACGGGCGAGTCCCGGCACGCGTTCCGGGCGCATCACCAGCGCCACACCTGGCGCGCAACCCGCGCCATGTTGCCCCCAAGTACCCGCGCCACCTCTGGCGGCGACATGCCCAGGCCGCTCAGGGTCAGCGGTAGCTCGCGCCATGTTTCAACCGGTGCATACGTCATGCCGGCGATGCTGTGCGCATAGCCGGCACTGCGTGGCCACCAGTAGCCCGGATCGAAGTGGCCAGGCGGGCTGTCGTCGAGCCCGGGCTCGCTGAACCCGATGTCGAGGCCGATGCCGGCATGCTCGACTCCGACCAGCTCCGCTATGTAGGCCGCGTGCCGGGCCACTTCATCCGCGCCCGGCGCGTCGCAGCCGGTGAATGCAGAGACGCCGGACACGCATACGACGCCACCGGTGGCCGCACAGGCACGGATCTGCTCGTCGCTGACGTTGCGGCCATGCTCGACCAGTGCCAGCGGATTCGCGTGGCTGAAGACCACCGGTGCGGTCGACGCCTCCATGATCTCGAGGCTGCAGCGTCGGCCCGTGTGCGAGCAGTCCAGAATCAGTCCCGCATCGTTCACGGCCTTCACCACCTGCCGGCCGAGATACGTCAGGCCACGCTCGACGTCGTGGCAACCGTCGGCTACGTCGTTGTTGCGATTGTAGGCGAGGTGGATCTGGCGCACGCCCAGCTCGCGGTACAGCGACACCATCTCGGTTCGACCGAGCAGCGGCAACGCCCCCTCCAGGTCGAAACCCACGGCCAGACGGCCCGATGCCCGGGCCGTCTCGATTTGCTGCACGCTGCCGACCAGCCGGTAGCGCTCCGGTGCCTCCGCGAGCCGCTTGCGGAAGCCGGCAATCACGCTCATCACCTGTGACACGGGATTCATGTCCATGCCGACGTTGATCGAGACATAGCCGACTCCGGCCGCACGAAACCGCTCCAGCGGCCCGAAATCAGCCTCGGGGTGCAAGGGCAGGCAGGCGTGAGCGTCCCAGAGGAGCATGCTCGGTTTCCGGCGCCGGGCCTTCGAGCATGCTGAACGCCCGATGCCCGGCGATGAAGGTGAATCGTGGTCCCGCGACCATTATGCTGCCACCGCAACCGGCGTCGCGGAAGCGGCGCGTACCAGAGGACCAGGACATGCGCGGGATGCTCGTGCCGCGAGCAACAGGCGACAGCCACGATGACGGGTTCCGTTGCAACGGCGTCGTTCGCGGATGACCCTGCTCGCGCTCAAGTCAGCCTGCCTGGCCTACGGCCACGTCGCGCTGCTCGATCACGCCGATCTGCAGCTCGAACCGGGCGAGCGCGTCGCATTGATCGGACGCAATGGCACAGGCAAGTCCTCGCTGCTCAAGGTGCTGGCGGCCACTGCGGCGCTCGACGAAGGCGAGCTCAGGCGAAAACCGGGCCTGCGGCTCGCGCAGGTCGAGCAGGAACCGGATTTCGAGCCGGGGCTGAACGTGTTCGACGCACTGATCGCCGGCCTGGGTGAAGCGACCCGCTCGCTGCAGCAGTATCACCTCGTGTCGCTGCGTCTGGCGGAGCCGGGCGCGGATCACGACTCGCTGCTGGCCGAACTGGGTCGTCTGCAGGCCGAACTCGAAGCGCACGGCGCCTGGACGATCAGCGCGCAGACCGAGCGGGTCATAAGCCGCTTCGGGTTGCCGGCGGACGCGAGAGTCGACGAGCTCTCGGGCGGCCAGCGCAAGCGTCTCGCGCTGGCGCGGGCGTTTCTGCTCGAGCCCGAACTGCTGCTACTGGACGAACCCACGAACCATCTGGACATCGAGTCGATCGAGTGGCTGGAGGACCTGCTCGTCGAGGAGGGACCCACGCTGCTGTTCGTCACGCATGACCGTCGCTTCCTGGACCGGGTCGCAACGCGGATTGTCGAACTCGATCGCGGGCGACTGGCGAGCTTTCCCGGGCGCTTCTCGAGCTACCTCCAACGCAAGGAGCAGATGCTGAACGCCGAGACGCTGGCCGACCAGCGTTTCGACAAGCTGCTGGCGCAGGAGGAGGCCTGGATCCGAAAAGGCGTGGAAGCCCGTCGTACGCGCAGCGCCGGCCGCGCGGACAGGCTGGAGCGACTTCGCATCGAACGTGCGGCGCGACGGGAGCGACTCGGCCAGGTCAGGCTGCGCCTCGACGCGGGCGAGCGCAGCGGCCGGCTGGTCGCGGAGCTGACCGGTGTCTCGAAGACCTTCCCCGGGCCGGAAGGGCCGCGTCGCGTCGTAAGCAATTTCTCCGCGCGCATCCTGCGCGGCGACCGGGTCGGCCTGATCGGACCCAACGGCGCAGGAAAGACCACGCTGCTACGCCTGATCCTGGGCGAACTCCCGCCGGACTCGGGCAGCGTGCGGCTCGGCACCAACGTCGAGGTCGCTTACTTCGACCAGTTCCGCGCCCAGCTCGATCCCGAGGCAACGCTGCTCGACGCCGTCGCCGCCGGTTCGGAGTGGATCGAGTCCGGCGACCGGCCCCGCCACGTGATGAGCTACCTGGGTGATTTCCTGTTCTCGCCGGAACGGGCGCGCTCGCCGGTACGCTCGCTGTCGGGCGGCGAGCGAAATCGCCTGCTGCTGGCCCGGCTGTTCGCCAGGCCGGCCAACGTGCTGGTGCTGGATGAACCGACCAACGACCTCGACATCGAGACGCTGGAGTTGCTGGAGGAACTGCTCGACGGATACCCCGGGACGGTGTTCCTGGTATCACACGATCGTGCCTTTCTCGACAACGTCGTCACCCAGGCCATCGTGGCCGAAGGCGACGGTGCCTGGCGCGAGTTCGCAGGCGGCTACGAGGACTGGCAGCGCCAGCGGCCACCGCCGCCCGCCGTGGCGCGACCCGCGACCGCGACCGTGCGCCGGGAGGCCCCCGCACGGCGCCCGGATCCCCCGCCGCGCCTTTCCTACAAGGAGACCCGTGAGCTCGCCGCACTCCCCGCGCGGATCGAGGCACTCGAGGCGGAACAGCGGCAGATCGCTGCGTCGTTCGAGGATCCGGCCCTGTATTGCGGTCCCCCGGCAGAATTGCAGCGACTGACCGGGCGGATGAGCGCGATCGAGGTCGAGCTGGCCGAGCTGATCGAGCGCTGGGAAACGCTCGAACTGCGCAACACCAAGTAGTTTTCGCAGTCCGCTAGTGAGAACCCGGGATTGCGGCCCGGGACAGGGCTCCTAGTATTCGCGCAGGTCGCCGGGGCGGCCTGGATTGCAGCAGGTGGCGCCCGACGGCGGCCCGGAACGATCCGGAGCACGACATGATGCACAAGCGACCGCGACGCCCCCTGCCCCCGCCCCTGCCCGAGTGGTTTCCGCGCGGCATGGCGCTGCTGCGCGACCCCACGCTGAACAAGGGCACTGCGTTCACCGAGCACGAACGCGACTCGCTGGGACTGCGAGGCCTTCTGCCGGCGCACGTCTGCCCCCAGGACGAGCAGGTGGAGCGCGTGCTGGAGAATTTCCGGCGCCTCGATTCCGACCTCTCCAAGTACATCCTGCTCGAGGGCCTCTACGATCGGAACGAGCGGCTGTTCTTCCGCGTCATGATCGAGTGTCCCGACGAGATGATGCCGATCGTCTATACGCCGACGGTCGGGCTGGCCTGCCAGCACTTCGGCCATATCTACCGCAGACCGCGCGGCATGTTCGTGTCGGCCGCGGACCGCGGCCGCATGGTGCAGCTGATGCACAACTGGCCCTACAAGCAGGCGGCGATGATCGTCGTGACCGACGGGGAACGGATCCTGGGACTCGGCGACCTGGGCGCGAACGGCATGGGCATCCCGATCGGCAAGCTCGCGCTTTACACCGCCTGCGCGGGACTCCACCCGAGGCGCTGCCTGCCGGTCATGCTCGATGCCGGCACCAACAACGACGCGCTGCTCGCCGACCCGCTTTACCTGGGCCTGAGGCAGCGCCGGTTGACCGGTGAAGCCTTCGACGACCTCGTCGAGGAGTTCATCACGGCCGCGGAGCATGTGTTTCCGGGGATCGTCGTGCAGTTCGAGGACTTCGCGAACCACAACGCGTTCCGGCTGCTCGACAGCTACCGGGACCGGATCTGCTGCTTCAACGACGACATTCAGGGCACCGCAGCCGTCACGATCGCAGGCATCTTCTCGGCGCTGCGCGTGACCGGCAGGCGCATCTCGGAGCAGACCTTCCTGTGTTTCGGCGCAGGCGAAGCCGCGACCGGCATATCGGACCTGCTCACTGCCGCGATGGTCGAGGACGGGATCGGCGAGCAGGCCGCGCGCGGACGCTGCTGGATGGTGGACTCGAAGGGGCTCGTCGTGGCCGGCCGCGGCGCGCTGGCCGAGCACAAGAAGCCCTACGCGCACGCGCACGAGCCGGTGAACGACTTCGCGAAGGCGGTCGAGGCGCTCGAGCCGACGGCGATCATCGGAGTCGGCGCGACACCAGGCGTGTTCACCCGCGAGGTCATCGAGGCGATGGCCCGCCTGAACGAGCGGCCGATCGTGTTCGCGCTGTCCAATCCGACCTCGAAGTCCGAGTGCACGGCGGAGCAGGCCTACGCCTGGTCGGGCGGAAGGGCACTGTTCGCCTCCGGCAGCCCGTTCGACGCGCTGACGCTCGACGGTCGGCACTACGTGCCCCGCCAGGGCAACAACTGCTACATCTTTCCCGGAGTCGGCCTCGGCGTCGTCGCGGCGCGAGCCTCACGCGTCAGCGACGAGATGTTCATGGCTGCGGCCCGCACGCTGGCCGATACCGTCACCGAGCAGGATCTCGCACAGGGCAGCCTGTACCCGCCCTTGAGTCGCATCAGGGAGGTCTCGGCACGCATCGCCACGTCGGTCGCAGAGGTGGCCTTTGCCGCGGATCTCGCCGACATCGAGCCGCCCGCGGACCTGCTCGCGTTCGTCCAGTCACAGATGTACGACCCGCACTACCACAGCTACGCCGCTTGAGTGGCGGCGCGCGGCTGACGCGCTACGGCCCACGCGAGGCCCAGCAAGGCACGTTTCTTGCGCAAACGGTCGGCGAGACGAAGCGGTTCGTCGAATGAAAGCCAGAGCCGCAGCAGGTGGCGCCGCCGCGCCGGATCCGGGTGGTCCCGATAGGCCGTCCGCGCATGCAGCACGGTGTGGTTCGAGATCAGCTGCACATCCCCGGGCTCGAGGTCCATCTCCAGGCAGAGCGACGCCTCGTTCGCAATGGTCTCGTAGTGCTCCAGCACCTCGAGATCGAATCCGTCGAGCGGCTCGACGCCTGCATGGCGGCCGGCGGAACGAAAATAGTCGCTGTGATAGGTCGTGCGCAGCCGGCCGTTGCTGTAGCAGCAGGGCGTGACCGGGAAGGCGTTGATGCCGCCCTCGCCGTGCGTGTCGATCATGTAAGGGCGGCACAGGCGCGCCGCGTGCCTGGGACTGCGTATCAGCAGCTCGTTGAAGACGGTCACCGAGCTGACGATGCGGCTCAGCCCGCCCGATTGCGCCTTGTGCATGCAAAGCAGCCCGACGGCGTCGGCCGCGTCGCAGTGATAGGCGATTTCCCGGGGGGTCTTGTAGTAGCGGCCGTCGGCAAGATCCGCCGGCGAACGCGTATCCCTGACGTGCCCGACCAGATCGCCTTGAGGGTTCTGGGCTCCCGGGATGCCGAGGTGCAGTCCGAAGCACCAGAAGAACCGCTCCGCCTCGGCATCGCTCCAGTCCGCCACGGGCAGACCGCGCAGCAACTGGAAGCCGCGGCCGCTGCAGAGCTCTTCCCGCACCGCCGCCAGCGTCCGGGCGAGTCCGGGCAGCGGGAAATCGCCGGGCGCGAGGTCCCGCGTTTCCCTTCCGGTCCGGGCCGCATGCTCGAACGCCTCGTGGATTTCGCCGAGGTCGCGCGGGGTGAATCGATACGACCAGTCGTCCCGCTGCCGCAGGTCGTCACCCCGCCAGGCTGAAGGGCCTTCGATCGGCCGATCAGGGACACCCTGGCGGGGACGGCTGAAGTAGTGCAGCGCCTGGTCCCGCTGGGAACGGAATCGGCTGCCGTGATGACGTATCGCCATTGCGTTGCCCGACCTGCTCCGCACCAGTATCCAGACTCCGCGGGCCGTCGTCGAGCGCCCTGGCGGCTCGTAGCACAGTCAACCGGGCAAACAGTTTCAGCGGCCGCTAAGATTGCGCGCCTCCGTCCGTAGAGGAACCCGTGACGCCAGACTTCTGGAACCTGCTGTCCGATCCTTCGGACCCGTCCGTCCGGGGACTACGCACGGACGGGACGACGGCCTTCCGGTGAACGACCGGGGCACGCATGCCCGGCTGGTCGCGGTCCCGGCGATCTGGGGCGGCACGTTCATCGCGGGCAGAGTCCTCGCGCTCGCGATCCCACCGGCGGTTGGAGCGCTGCTCCGCTACGTGGTGGCCAGCGTCGCTCTGTACCTGGCCGCACGCTGGCTCGCGGGCGGGCTGCCGCGGCTCGACCGGCGACAATTGCTCGCCACGCTGCTACTCGGCGCGACCGGCATCCTGGCCTACAACCTCTGTTTCCTCGGCGCGCTGGCGCGCCTGCCGGCGAGTCGCACCTCGCTGATCATCGCGCTGAACCCGGTCGTGACGATCGCGGCCTCCTCGCTGCTGTTCGGTGAACGACTGAGCGGCAGGCGCTGGGCCGGCATCGGCGTGGCGCTGCTGGGCGTATGGATCGTGGTGTCGCGCGGCGACGTCCTCGGGTCGCTGCCGGGTGCGATCGGAACCGGCGAACTGATGATGTTCGGGGGCGTTTGCGCCTGGGCCGCCTACACGCTACTCGGTCGCAAGGTGCTCACCGGACTCGCCCCGCTGCCGGCGACGCTATATGCGTCGCTGTGGGGGACATTGCTGCTCGCGTTCGCGTCGATCCCGGACCTGCCAGGCGTGTCCGTGAAGGACTTCACTGTGCCGGTCCTGCTGGGCATCCTCTACCTTGGGGTGATCGGGACCGCCGTCGCGTTCGTCTGGTACTACGAGGCGCTGCAGAGGCTCGGCCCCGCACGGACGGTGATCTTCAACAACCTGGTGCCCGTGTTCGGCGCGGCGCTGGGCGTGCTGCTGCTCGATGAGCCGCTGCTTCCCAGCATGATCCTCGGCGGACTGGTCGCCGTGACGGGCGTGATGATGGTCACCCGCGGCTAGCGGTTGGCCTCGCGCTCCGCCTGTCGAAGCCGGACGCTCATGGACTGATCTTCTCCAGGCCCTGCGACGTGCACCGCGCAGGCGATGCAGGGATCGAAGCTGTGTATCGTACGCAGGATCTCGACAGGCTGCGCAGGGTCGTGCAGCAGGTGCCCGGCCAGTGCCGCCTCGTAGGCGCCGGCCCGGCCCGAAGCGTCGCGCGGACCAGCGTTCCAGGTGCTGGGTACCACGGCCTGGTAGTTCGCGATGCGGCCATCCTCGATCACGATCCAGTGGCCGAGCGCGCCGCGCGGGGCTTCCATGAAGCCCGCGCCCCGCGCCGTCTTCGGCCATGTCGACGGCTCCCAGCGGCTCCGGTCGAACGTCTTCGTGTCGCCGGCCTTGATGTTGGCCACCAGCTGGTCGTACCAGCCCTGCATCGCGTCGGCGAATATCTTGGTCTCGAGCGTGCGCGCGGCGGTCCGGCCCAGCGTCGAGTACAGCGCCACGAGCGGCAGCTCGAGCGTGTGGAGCGTCTTCTCGACGAGCTCCTCGGCCTGGGCATTCCCGGTAGCCACCAGCATCAGCATCCGCGCGAGCGGGCCGACCTCGACTGGCAGGCCGCGCCAGCGTGGCGACTTGAGCCAGGAATACGCGGCCTCGACCTCGAGCTGCTTGTACGGCGGCTTGGGACCGGTGTAGTTGAGCGTGGTCTCTCCCTGGTAGGGATGCAGCCCCTGCTCCTTGCCGCCGGAGTAATCGTAGTAGGCGCGACTCACGAACTCCTGAATCTGCGCCGGGTCGTCCAGATCCAGCGGCTCGATCCGCGACAGGTCGCGGTTCAGTATCACGCCGCGCGGAACCATGAAGCTGTCGACGTCGAAGATCGAGCCGGACGGGAAGTCTCCGTAGCAGAGGAAGCTGCCGAGACCCTCGCCCTGGGTGGCCCAATCCTTGTAGAAGCCGGCGATTGCCAGCGTGTCGGGCAGATAGACTTCGTCGACGAACTGGCGCATGCGCGTGATGACGTCCTGCACCTGCGACAGCCGCTTCGTGTTCAGCGCCGAGTCCGAATTCAGGTCGATCGGGTTCGGCACGCCACCTACCAGGAAGTTCGGGTGCGGATTCTTGCCGCCGAAGATCGCGTGCAGCGTGGCTACATCGCGCTGCCAGGCCAGCGCGTCCAGATAGTGCGCCACCGCCATCAGGTTCGCCTCGGCGGGCAGCTTGTAGGCCGGATGCCCCCAGTAGGCGCCCGCGAAGATGCCGAGCTGCCCGCTCTCGACCAGGCCCTTGACGCGCCTCTGGACGTCCGCGAAGTAACCGGGCGAGGAGCGTGCGTAGCCGCTGATCGACTGCGCGAGCGCACTGGTCGCGGCCGGATCGGCCTGCAGCGCCGAGACCACGTCCACCCAGTCGAGCGCATGCAGGTGGTAGAAATGCATGACGTGATCGTGGACGTACTGGGCACCGATCATCAGGTTGCGGACCAGGTTCGCGTTGCGCGGGATCTCGATCGCGAGCGCGTCCTCGACGGCGCGCACCGAGGCGATGCCGTGCACCAGCGTGCAGACGCCGCAAATGCGTTGTGCCAGCGCCCAGGCATCGCGCGGGTCGCGTCCGCGCAGGATGATCTCGAGCCCGCGGACCATCGTCCCCGCGCTCCAGGCCTCCGTGATCCGACCTTCGGCGTCGGTCGCTGCTTCGATCCTGAGGTGCCCCTCGATACGGGTGACGGGATCCACGACGACCCGGCCGCTGGCGGTGCTCATGCTTCATCCTCGATCAGGTTGTCGGCGACCAGCTCGAGCAGGCTGTGCATCTCGGTGTCCCACTTGAAGTGGGCCTGTCCATCGTCGAAGGTCTGCCGGCAGTTGGCGCAGGTCGTCACCGGCATCTCGGCCCCGGTCTTCTCGATCTGCTCCATCTTCAGCTTGAAGGTCTTGTATCGCAGCTCGTCCGCGCGGTGATTGGCCACCACCCCGCCGCCGCCGCCGCAGCACCAGTTGGTGCCCTTCGCCGGATACATCTCGCGCAACTCGACGCCGAGCGCCTTCAGCACCTCGCGCGGCGCCTCGATCGCCCCGCCGCGACGGATCACCTGGCAGGGATCGTGGAACGTCACGCTCTTGCCGAGCCGCTTAAGGCGGAGATTGCCGTCATGGACCTGCTCCGCGAGGAACTCGGCGATGTGCATCACCCTGAACGGCAGCGGCTCGCCGTACATGTTCGCGCCCATCCACCTGAGCGCGGTGTAGGCATGTCCGCACTCGGGCAGGATCAGCGTCTTCGCACCGCAGGCCACGGCCGCATCGATCAGCTTCATCGTCAGCTGCTTTTGCGCGGCGGAGTTTCCGGCCAGCAGGCCGAAGTTGGTCGCCTCGTAGCCGTCCAGCCTGAAGGTCCAGTCCACGCCCAGGTGGTTCATGATCCGCGCCGTCGCGACGACCGAGTCCGGGTACTTCATGATCTCGATCGAGGACATCGTGCAGAGCACGTCCGCCTGGTCCTTGTCGATCGGAATCTCGACTTCGTGATCGTCGGCCAGCCAGTCGAGACGGTCCGCGAAGACCTTCGGCGTCGCCCCGAGCGGGCTGCCCTCGAGCCGGGCCCGCTCGGTCACTGCCCACAGCTCGTGCGGGATGAGTCCGGCCGCGAACATGCCGTGACGGGCCTGCGAGACCAGCGTCGCGATGTCGATACCCATCGGGCACATCAGCGAGCAACGCCCGCAGACCGTGCAGGAGTCGTAGATCAGTTCCTGCCAGCGTTGCAGTTCCTCGACCGTGACGCGCGGCTTCAGGTTCAACGCGCGGAACAGCACTGCGAAGGGACCATATTCGCGCTTGTACGCTTGCTTGAAGGGCTCCAGCTTCCAGATGGGTGTGTATTTCGGATCCTTTGTCGTCTCGTAGAAGTGGCAGGCCTCCGCACACATGCCGCAATGGATGCAGGACTCCATGTATATCGCCGCGGTCCGGCCGAAGTCCTTGACGAAACTCTTCATCGCCCGCTCGACGCGCTCGGCCTCGTGCAATTCGCCCTGCATGTCGAATCGGTATTCGGGCTTCGCGATCGACACGCGCGGCTTGTCGAACTCGAGCGGCTCGGGCTTGCGGATGTGGCTTGCGGTCACAGCGAGGCCCCCCTGCGTTCGAAGATCATGCCGGTCGCGCCGCGGGCCGCGAAGATCGTGAAGGCGTGCATCAGCTTCCCGAACGGGAACCACACCAGCAGCAGCTCGACCGAGAGCAGGTGAAAGGCCAGCAGCCGCTCGTACGGGTAGCCGCCGAGGTGCGCGAACGCCGCCATCCCGGTCGCGAGCGGCGTGACCGTGACGAACCAGCTGAAGTAGTCGTCGAAGTTCGAAATCAGACGCTTGACCGGGCTGACGAGACGGTGGATGAGGACCGCCAACAGCGCGGCAATCGAGACCGCACTGAGGAACGTGATGATCCCGTTCGGCAGCGTCGGCCAGCCTATGCCGATCAGGCCGGTCAGGTCCGTGCCGAGCAGACCCTGCGCGACATCGGCGAAGAACAGCACGTGCGGCGTGAAGAAGAACAGCGACACCAGGAAGCCGACGTGAAACGCGTAGCCCATCACCTCGCCGAAGGCCGTGCCCTCGAGAAACTCCCGTCTCGGCCAGGACCGGAGCCCGATCAGTCGCAGGCCCTTCCAGGCCGCGCGGTTGCGTGGTTCCGACAGGTCCTTCTTGGTGCGCAGCAGGAAGACGCCCAGCAACCGCCAGAGGGTTCCGATGATGAATATCGTGATGGCCCATTGCAGCGCCGGCCCGCGCGCGAACTCGAGCAAACTCATGTCACTTGCCCTCCGCGGCCCT
>DATIRA010000105.1:0-9577 GCA_035470225.1 Steroidobacteraceae bacterium
CCGCCGAACTCCGTCGAGTTGTTTATCTCGGCCACCAGCCCGAAGTAACTCTTCCATCCGGGTCCACCGCGAGCGGACCGGTCGAGCAGTGGATGGGTGAAGGCGTCGATGATCTCCTCGAGCGAAGGCTTGCCGCGTGGCGGGGACTTTTCGAGGACCGCATCGAGCTTCGCCAGGCGGTCCTCGTTCAGTTCCACCGCCCGGCGCATGAAGACGGCCTCGAGCAAGCCCATCTTGCTGCCGAAGTGGTAGTTGGCGAGCGCGACGTCCACGCCGGCCGCCCGCGTGATGTCCCGCACCGACACACCGTGGAAGCCGCGCTTGGCAAACAGGCTCTCGGCGGCGTCCATGATCCGCTGACGTGTCTGTCCCGAGCGGCGTTGCCCTCGTCCTGGCAGGGCTGAGGCGGCGCTCCTGCGGGCGACTTTCGATGCTGTCATCGCGAACTCGTCCTTTTGCAGTGCAAGAGTGGGCCGGCGGCGTGCGCCCGGACCCGGACGTTCAGGAGTCGATTCTGTCCGAGCCACGTCCGGTCTGCAACGACTGTTGAATTTCCATGAACGTTGAACTAAATTCAGCGCCCGTTGAAAACATCGCGCCGTCGTGGCGCCACCCAGGGGGGACTCGATGAACCGACTTGTTGTTCGCTCGGTGCGGGCATGCGCAGCCGCGGCTGCAGCGCTCGTGGCCGTTCCTGCAGCGTTTGCGCAGGACGCGCCGGCCGACAGGCCCGGGGCCGCGGCCGGCCTCGAGGAAATCACCGTGACGGCGCGACGGCGCGAAGAAGCGCTGCAGAGCGTGCCGATGGCGGTCACCGCATTCTCGGAGAACACGCTGGCGGTCGTCGGCGCGACGGACCTGACCGCACTCGCCGAGATCGCGCCCAGTGTCACGCTCGAGCCGAGCCGCGCCACGAACTCGACGCTGACGGCCTTCATCCGCGGCGTCGGACAGCAGGATCCGCTGGCCGGCTTCGAGCAAGGCGTCGCGCTGTATCTCGACGACGTATACATCGCGCGGCCGCAGGGCGCGCTGCTCGACGTGTACGACGTCGAGCGCATCGAAGTGCTGCGAGGGCCTCAGGGAACGCTGTACGGGCGGAACGCCGTGGGCGGCGCCATCAAGTACGTGACGCGCCGCCTTTCCGACCAGCCGGACCTGCGCTTCCGAGCGACCTACGGTTCCTACGACCAGCTCGACCTGGTGGGCGTCGGTTCGTTGCCACTGGGCGACATGTTCCGCCTCGGCGGCGCAGTGGCGTACCTCACGCGCGATGGATACGGCGAAAACCGTACGACTGGCGACGGCAACTATGACAAGGACGTGCTGGCGTTCCGTGCCAGCGCCGAGTTCCTGCCGACGGACGACCTGCTGGTGCGACTTGCGTACGACAATACCGATGACGATTCGGCTCCGGTCGCGGGATATCGCCCGTTCCCGGGCGCCGTGAGCGGCGCGCCGGTGCTCGGCGACCTGCGCGACACGTTGGCCGGCGCCGCCGACCTGCCGTCCACGGCGGGGATCGGGGGCAGGCAGGAGGTGCAGTCGGAGGGCGTGAGCCTGACGGTGGACTGGGACCTGAGCGACAGCTGGCTGCTGCGCTCGATCACAGCGTGGCGCGAGGACGAGACGGAATCCGTGATCGACTTCGACAGCCTCGCGGTCATGGACTTCGACGCCCCGGTGATCTACGACAACGAGCAGTTCAGCCAGGAACTGCAGGCGATCTTCCGGTCCGGGAACCTGAACGCCGTGTTCGGATTCTATTACCTCGACGCGACCGCTTCGAACGACTTCGACGTGGTGCTGGGGCAACTCGCCGGCGGCGCCGGCGTGACGGCCTACACCGGCGGCAAAGGCGTCGACACGGAGGCCTGGTCGCTGTTCGCCGACGTGACCTATGACATCACCGACCAGTGGGCCGTTTCGGTAGGCGGCCGTTACACCGAGGACGAACGCAATGCGGATGTCTTCCGCGCGAACTACCTTGGCATCGGCTCGCCCTTCTTCGGCAATGATTCGGCGCAGCTGCTCGCCGTGACGAGCGACTACAACGCAAGCCGGACCTACTACAACTTCTCACCGCGCCTCAACGTCAGCTACGAGTTGAACAGCGACGTGATCTTCTACGCCGGCTACAGCCAGGGCTGGAAGGCCGGCAGCTTCGACCCTCGCGGCGCGAACTTCCTGACCCCCCAGGTCGAGAAGGGATACGACCCCGAGACGCTCGACTCATATGAAACCGGAGTGAAGGCCACGTGGGGGGGCGGACGTGTGCGCACGAACCTTGCTCTGTTCTACAGCGACTACCAGGACATGCAGATCCCGGGCTCGGTGGCCGTGGACACTGACGGCGACGGCGTGAACGACAACTTCGTCGGCACCGTGACCAACGCCGGCAAGTCCAAGATCCAGGGTATCGAGATCGAGGGATTCTGGCTCATCACGGACCGACTCACGGGCCAGCTCGCGGCCAGTTTCCTGGATACGGAGATCGAGAAGTGGATCGTCAACGGGGTCAACGTCGCGAACGACCGGCAGATTCAGAACACGCCGGAGACCATGATCTACGCCGGCCTCGACTACGGTCTGGACTTCGCGTCCGGCACGCTGACGCTGCACGCGGACTGGATGTATAAGAGCGACATCGTGCAGTTCGAGATCCCGAACAAGTACATCGACCAGGATGCTTACGACCTGGTGAACGCAAGCATGATCTGGGAGTCCGGCAACGGCCACTGGTGGCTGGCACTGCATGGCCGGAACCTCACCGACGAGGACGTCAAGACCGCCGGCTATTGCTTCGGCACGCCCGCGCTCACCGGCTGCCCGTCGAGTCTCGGTCTGGAGAACAACCTGACGGTCTTCTACGGTCCGCCTCGCACATACGCCGCGACGGTCGGCTACCGCTTCTAAGCGGGGCAGTGAACGCATTCGACGCAACGGCGCCCCTGCTGCCGGAGATTTTCCGGCTGCACGGGCGCTGGCGCGGAGAGCGCGAAGCGCTGGTGTGCGGCGCGCACCGCGAGTCCTGGGAGCAGTTTGCGAGGCGGTTGAGTCGCGTCGCAAATGCGCTGCATGGGAGGGGCGTCGCCCGGGGCGATCGTGTCGTGGTCCTGATGGGCAACAGCCCCGCGATGGTGCACGCCCTGTTCGGCACCATGAGTGCCGGAGCGGTCTCGGTACCGATCAACCTGTCGGTCAGCGACGAGGCCGTGCTTGGCATGATCCGGGACGCCGCGCCGAGGGCGATCATCGCGAGCGTCGACCAGCGGGCGAGGATCGACCGGATGCGCGAGCTGATCGGCGGGTCGGTCACGCTGTTCCTGCTCGCCGGTCCTGAGGCGCCGGGCTGGATGGGCTGGGACGCATTTGTCGACGGGCACGACGGCTGCGCGCCGCGGTGCCGGATCGACGACGATGACATGCTGAACATCATCTACAGCTCGGGCACGACCGGCGTGCCCAAGGGCATCGTCCATACGCACATGGGGCGGCGGGACTGGGCCTGTGACCTCGCGATCGCGCTGCGCTACCACGGCGGTGCGCGCACGCTGGCCACCCTTGGCCTTTACTCCAACATTTCCTGGGTCGCGATGCTCTGCACGCTTCTGGCAGGCGGAACGCTGGTTGTGCGCGAACGCTTCGATGCTCAGGACTTTCTCGACACGGTGCAGCGCGAGCGCATCACGCACACCGCAGTGGTGCCGGTACAGCTGCAGCGCGTGGTAGAGCGGCTGGCGGAGAGACTCCACGACGTCAGCACGATGCAGGCCATGATGAGCTGCGGCTCGCCGCTGCACGCAGCGCTCAAGGAAGAAATATTCCGCCGCTTCCCCTGCGGCGTGATCGAGCTGTACGGACTGACAGAAGGTGTCATCACGACGCTGGACCCGGAGGACGCGCAGGGCCGCTGGGCCTCGGTCGGCAAGCCGCTGCTCGGAACAGACCTGCGCATCATCGACGACGCAGGTAATGAAGTCGCGCCCGGCGAGGCCGGCGAGATCGTCGCGCGCGGACGCATCACGATGCCCGGCTACCTGAATCGTCCGGATGCGACGGCCGAGGCGACCTGGCACGATGCCGATGGCCGGGCCTGGCTGCGCACGGGCGACATCGGTCGGCTCGATGCAGAGAATTTCCTGTACATCGTCGACCGCAAGAAGGACATGATTCTCTCGGGCGGACAGAATATCTACCCGGCGGATATCGAGGGGATCATGATGCGTCACGACGACGTGGTCGAAGTGGCCGTGATTGGCGTACCTAGCGAGCGCTGGGGCGAAACGCCGCTGGCCGTCGTCGTCGCCCGGCAGGGCAGTCGGCTCGAACCTGCGTCGCTGGTCGCCTGGACCAACGAGCGGGTCGGCAAACAGCAGCGCATCAGTGGTGTGGTGCTGCGCGATTCACTGCCGCGCAACCCGAACGGCAAGGTCCTGAAGCGGGAATTGCGCGAGCAGTACCGCGTGCAGCAGGGCACCGGCAGCGAAGGAGAAGCATGAGCGACACGGCATGGGCGGACCGCTGGTTCACTTCCGAAGACGGGCTGCGGCTCTATTATCGGGACTACGAGACGCCCGCGCCCGGGCGGCTGCCGCTGATCTGTCTACCCGGGCTGACCCGCAACAGCCGCGACTTCGAGAGTCTCGCGCTACGCTTGCGCGAGTCACGCCGCGTGCTGAGCCCGGATCTCCGCGGCCGAGGCCGCTCGCAGCACGATCCGAACTGGCGGAACTACACGCCGGTCACGTACGTTGGCGATCTGGCGCGATTGTTCGACAACGCGGGCATCGGGCAGATGGTCCTGCTCGGGACGTCGCTGGGTGGAATCCTCTCCATGATGATCTGCGCGACCCACCCAGGCCGCGTCGCCGGTGTGATCCTGAACGACATCGGGCCCGAGGTCGCGAAGCCGGGACTGGAGCGGATTTCCAGCTACGTCGGCCGGCAGGCGCCGGTCAGCACCTGGGAGCAGGCCGCCAGGCAGATGCGCGACGCCTACGGGATCGCCCTGCCGGATGCGACCGATGCGGACTGGCTCGCGTTCGCAAGGCGCAGTTTCACAGAGGGGGACGGCGTGCTGCGCCTCGATCTCGACCCCGGGGTGGGCGAAGCTGTTCGAGCCGCGCCTTCCGGCGCCGCGCCGGACCTCTGGCCACTCTATGGGGCCCTGCATGCCGTTCCGGTGCTCGCCTTGCGCGGCGAGTTGTCGGACGTGCTGTCCGAGGCCACCTTCGCGCGCATGGTTGCGGAGAAGCCGGACCTCGTGCGCGTGACGGTGAGCCGGCGCGGCCATCCCCCGCTGCTCGACGAGCCGCAGAGCCTGGACGCCATCGAGGCCTTCCTCGCGGACCTGCCCTGACGGTCAAACCAGTCGTCGGGTCAGCGCAGAACTCACTGCTCCCAGTCCCGCTCCAGCCGGCGCGCCGACAGCAGGAACAGCGTGGCCGCGACCAGGTAGAACACCGTGCCCGCAAGGATGGCGTAGCGGAGCGAATCGTCCCCGAAGCGGGCGGACAACCCGTCCGACAGCGCGCCCAGTGCGGCGCTGCCGAGCCCGATGCCGATCAGGTTGTTCACGAACAGGAAGACCGCCGACGCGGTCGCCCGCATGCTGGCTGGCACGACGTGCTGTATGGCCGAAAGAACCGGGCCCAGCCAGACGAGGCCCAGTGCCGTCGGTATCAGGAACAGGCAGAATGAAAGCACCAGTGACGAGGTTGTCACGGCCAGCACGTAGAACGGCACGGTGGCGAGGAATGCCGTTGCAGGGATGATCGCGTAGGCACGCTTCCTCGCTGAGCCGAACCGGTCGGCGGCCCAACCCCCGAGCCAGATCCCTGCGATGCCTCCCACGAGGAGTATCGACGCGAAGTACAGCGACGCATCGAGCAGTGTCATGCCGTGGCTGCGCACGAAGAACGAGGGCAGCCAGAAGAACATGCCATAGCCCATCATCGAGGAGGCCGCTGCCCCGAAGGAGATGCCCCAGAAGGAGCGCTTGCGCAGCAGCGTGCCGATGACCTCCCGTATTCCGGCGGCCGGCCGGGTCGTCGCGCCCCCTGCGTCGTACCGTCCGCGGGGAGGCTCGCGTACGACGAGCCTGAACACCGGAGCAAGCACCACGCCGGCGAGGCCCACGGCCATGAACGCGGTGCGCCAGTCGATCAGCGAAGCGATCAGTCCGCCGAAGAAGATGCCGAGGGCGCTGCCTATCGGGATGCCGAAGGAGTAGACGCTGAGCGCGCGTGCACGCTGGCCCGGCGGGAAGTAGTCGGCTACCAGCGAGTACGCGGGAGCGACTCCTCCGGCCTCGCCGACGCCCACGCCCAGTCGTGCGAGGAAGAGTTGCGCGAAGTTCTGCGCCAGCCCGCACAGCGCGGTCATGGCGCTCCAGATGACGAGCGCCACCGTCATGATGTTCGTGCGGCTGGCCCGGTCCGCCAGCATCGCCACCGGGATGCCGAGGAACGTGTAGAACAGCGCGAACGCGAGACCTCCCAGCAGGCCGAGTTGCGTGTCGGTCAGCGCCAGGTCGGCCTTGATGGGAATGGCGAGAATGCCGACGATCTGGCGGTCGATGAAATTGAAGGTGTACACCAGCACCAGCATCAGGAGCACCAGCACCCGGTATCCCGGCGACTCGGGTGCAGCGCGCCCCTGGTCGGTCGCGTCGCTCGGCGTGTGGGCAGGGCTTGAGTGCATCGGGCCGTCCTTCGCAGGCGAGTCGTTCGGCAGGGCAGCGCAGGGTGGGAGGGCGCGGTCGGCGCGTCAAGGCGCGGGACGTGACGCCCCCATCAGGTCGTCCACCATCCATTTGACGGCACTGATCTGCGGAGCCGTCCGGGTGCCATACTTCTCTCCCTCGTAGCCCCACCAGTCCCAGCAGCCGAGCGGGTTGAGCGGTTGTGCCGTCGGCTTGACCTGAGGAAAGAGGGCGACGATGCGGTTGGACTCCGCGACCTCCAGGTAACCGGTCCTGCGCACGAAGGCGTCGCCGACCTGGGATGCGCCCTGCTGGCAGCCATGGAAGACGACGTGCAGCCGGCACGCCTTCGCTTCAGGGCCCGTGCATGCGGCCGGCACATAAAGCCAGCCGTAATCCCCGAGAGTCTCGCTGCCGGCCATGGCCGCGTACGGTCGCTGGTCGAACTGCACGAGGGAGCCGAGCCTGTCCGCCGCGGCACCGGGCGCTAGCGGGCCGTAGAGGTGCTCCAGCAGCCGTCGCGCGCCGTTCAGCCCGCAGTTCGCGATGCCGGGCAGCTCGCTGGATGAGCACGGCGGCGCGCCGTCCCGCTCTGTCGGGAAATTATGGCCTCCGCCCTCGTGCTCGATGCGAACCATGCTGGCCACACCGACGCGGGCCCGGTAGTAGCCCTCGAGCGCGTCCGCGACCGAGAGATGCACGTAGGGGTCCTGGGTTCCCCGGTACAGCCAGACGCGGTCGCCGGTCATGCCGGCTACCGGATCAATGGCGCCGTCCTGCGCCAGCCGGTCCGCCTGCTGCAGCAACTGGGCGGTTGGAATCGGCTCTCCGCCTTTCATGCAGCGGCCGAGCGCAACAGCCACCGAGCCCTCCGCGCACAAGTAGGGGCCCGCAGCCAGCACGCCCGCGCCCTGCACCAGCGTCGAATGCGAGGCATGGAACTGCACGGCCATCGCTCCGCCCGAGGAGAGGCCCGATACGGTCACGGTCCCGGGTTCGATCGACAATGGCGTGAGCCGGGTCGCCGCCCGCGCATTTATCACGCCATGGCCCGGCAAGGCCGCAATCAGCAGCGCGGCAGCCGCCGCCGTTCGCTTCGGCACCCTGTGTTGCATCACGACCCCCTGGAGCGCGCGTCCGCCGGTGCTGGGCGAGCGCGATCCGACATGACATGGATTAGTTCAACGATCGTTCAAATATTATGGAACCGCGTGTAAAACACAAGCTCCCGGATCTGTGACGCGGCGCCGAACCGGTCGACGAACGACTCCACGTCACGCGCAAGACGGCCCGTGCCGACCCTGTGGCCATGCCCAGGGCCGCGCAGGGACGAGGCAGTGGTCTCGGAGTGACAGCCGGCTCGCGACGTTGCGAAAGGCGGGCTGCCAGCCCCTCTTTCGCGTGGCCCCGGTCGGTTATGATTGCCGGATTACCGCAATGCTGCCGAAGAGCCTCTGAATGAGCACCGCCCCAAAGCCCATCCCGCCGCGCGAACGGTTGATCTTCGCCATGGACGTGGCCGGGCCCGTTGAGGCACGCCGCCTGGTCGACCAGCTCGGTGACTCCGTGGTCTTCTACAAGCTCGGCCTCGAGCTGTTCATGGCAGGGGGCTACTTCGAGCTCGTCGACTGGATGGTCGCGCGGGGCAAGAAGGTATTCGTGGACCTGAAGTTCTTCGACGTCCCCGCGACCGTCGGCGCGGCCGTGCGCCAGCTCCGCGACCGGGGCGTCGCCTTCGCGACCGTGCATGGCAACCAGGCGATCATGGAGGCGGCTGCGGCTGCGAAGGGTGAGGTCAAGATCCTGGCCGTCACGGTGCTCACGAGCCTGGACCGTGGCGACCTGGACGATCTCGGCTTCGCATGCGACGTGGAGAAGCTGGTGCTGTCGCGCGCGCGCCGCGCGTTCGAGGCCGGCTGCGACGGCGTGATTTCCTCCGGCCTCGAGGTGCCGATGCTCAGGCGGCACGTCGATGAGCGCCTGGTCGTGGTCACGCCGGGCATCCGGCCGGTGGAAAACAAGCCGGTCGACGACCAGAAGCGCACGGTGGATGTCGCACAGGCCTTCGCGAACGGCGCCGACTACATCGTCGTCGGTCGACCGATCCGCGATGCGGCCGATCCTCGCGCCGCGGCCGAGGCGGTGCAGGCTACGATCGCCGGCACCTTCCCGCAGGCTGTCTGAGCACGGGCCGATGACACTGCAAAACGACCTGCTGCTGCGCGCCCTGCTTCGCGAACCGACACCGCGCACGCCCGTCTGGATGATGCGCCAAGCCGGACGCTACCTGCCGGAGTACCGCGCGACGCGGGCCCGCGCCGGCAGCTTCATGCGGCTTTGCATGACGCCCGAGCTGGCCTGCGAGGTGACGCTGCAGCCGCTCGCCCGTTACCGCCTCGACGCGGCCATACTGTTCTCGGACATCCTGACGATTCCCCACGCGATGAGGCTGGGCCTCGAGTTCGAGGCCGGCGAGGGACCGAAGATCGCCCGACCGGTGCGGACCCCGTCCGACATCGACAACCTGCCCATCCCGGATCCCGAGGTCGAGCTGCGCTACGTGATGGACGCGGTCCGGCTGATTCGCAGCGCACTCGGCGGGCGCGTGCCGCTGATCGGGTTCGCCGGCAGTCCCTGGACAGTGGGGACCTACATGGTCGAGGGCGGCGGCAGCAAGAGCTTCCAGCACATCAAGCGCATGCTGTACGCCGCGCCGCAGGAACTGCACCAGATGCTCGACATCGTTGCCCGGGCCACGCTGGCCTACCTGAACGCGCAGGTGGCGGCAGGGGCGCAGGCTTTGATGATCTTCGACACCTGGGGCGGCGTGCTTACTCCGGCCGACTACCGCGAGTTCTCGCTGGCCTACAT
>DATIRA010000106.1:0-8118 GCA_035470225.1 Steroidobacteraceae bacterium
AGCAGGCCAGGAAAACCCCCGTTCGCAAGGCTCCGGCGAAGACCACCCAGGCCCGCCGGAAGGCTGCGCCGGCGCGCACGAACGCAGCTCGTACCGCCCCCAAGACAGCGACGAAGGCCTCCAAGACCGCGAAGACTCCGAAGACCAGGACGGTCAAGGCAAAGGCCGCGACGAAGACGCCGGCCAAGGCCAAGGCACCGGCCAGGGCCAAGGCGCCAGGCAAGGCCAAGGCGCCGGTCAAGGCGGCGCAGAAGAAGGGCGCGGCCGCGAGGGCCCCGGCCCGCAAGTCCGCACCTGCCGCCGAGAAGCCGGCGCGCAAGACCCGCCGCGCAGCAGCCGCTGCCGAGGTGCAGCCGGCCGCGCCGGCCCCGGCCACTACCGCCGCAAAGACCGCACGCAAGGGCGGTCGCAAGGCCAGGAACAAGGCGCGCGCTGCCGCCGAGAAGCTCGAGATCATGCTGCCGGCGAGCACGCCGGAAGATCGTCAGTCCCAGCTCAAGCTGCTGATCGCGCGCGGCAAGGAGCAGAGCTTCCTGACGTATGCCGAGGTCAATGACCACCTGCCGAGCGAGATCGTCGATCCGGAACAGATCGAAGACATCGTGCAGATGATCAACGACATGGGCATCCCGGTCTACGAGAAGGCGCCGGATGCCGAGGCTCTGCTGCTGCGCGAGCCCGTGGTCACCGACGAAGAGGCAGCCGAGGAAGCGGCCGCCGCGCTCGCCACCACGGTCGACGCCGAGTTCGGTCGCACCACGGATCCGGTGCGCATGTACATGCGGGAAATGGGAGCCGTCGAGCTGCTGACCCGCGAGGGCGAGATCGCCATCGCCAAGCGGATAGAGGAAGGACTCGACGCGGTTCGCGAAGCACTGGCGACCTACCCTCCGACCTATGACCTGCTGCTCGCCACGTACGAACCGGTGAAGGCCGGACAGGGTCGCCTGATGGACCTGATCGTCGGCTTCTTCGATCCGAACGCGCCGGACGTGATCGCCGAACCCGTAAATCCGAAGCTGGCCGCCGCCTCCAAGGACGACAGCGACGACGACTCGGACGAGGATTCCGATGACAGCGGCGACGAGGAGGAACAGGCCGACACGGGACCGGATCCCGAGGAGGCCGCACGCCGCTTCGCATCGCTCGCGAAGCTGCACTCGCAGGTCGTCAAGGCGCTCGACGACAAGGGCAGCCGAGATCCCAGGACCGTGAAGCTGCGCAAGAAGCTCGCAGCCGAATTCATGGAACTGAAGCTCTCGCCGCGGATGTTCGACGCGCTGATCCTGAACCTGCGCGAGCAGCTCAACCGGATCCGGGGCACCGAAAAGGCGATCATGCAGCTCTGCGTGCGTGAGGCCGGCATGCCGCGTTCCGACTTCATCCAGACTTTCCCGCGCAACGAGACCAACCCGCGCTGGCTCGACAAGCACGTCCGTGCCAAGCGGAAGCATTCAGCCGCGCTCGGGCGGTTGCGCGAGGACATCGAGAAGCACCAGCTTCGGCTGCGCGAAATCGAAGTCGACGCGCACCTGACCATCGCGGAGATCAAGGAGATCAACCGCGAGGTGGCCGTCGGCGAGGCCCAGGCCCGCCGCGCGAAGAAGGAGATGGTGGAAGCCAACCTCCGCCTCGTGATCTCGATCGCGAAGAAGTACACGAATCGCGGCCTGCAGTTCCTGGACCTGATCCAGGAGGGAAACATCGGTCTGATGAAGGCCGTGGACAAGTTCGAGTACCGGCGCGGCTACAAGTTCTCGACCTACGCGACCTGGTGGATACGGCAGGCGATCACCCGGTCCATCGCCGACCAGGCACGCACGATCCGCATTCCGGTCCACATGATCGAGACGATCAACAAGCTCAACCGGATCTCGCGGCAGATGCTGCAGGAGATGGGCCGCGAGCCGACGCCCGAGGAGCTCGCGGTACGCATGGAGATGCCCGAGGACAAGGTGCGCAAGGTCCTGAAGATCGCCAAGGAACCGATCTCGATGGAGACGCCGATCGGCGACGACGAGGACTCGCACCTGGGGGATTTCATCGAGGACACGTCGGTCGAGTCCCCGATCGACTCGGCGACTTCCGAGTCGCTGCGCGAGACCACGCACTCGGTGCTGGCCGGGCTCACGCCGCGCGAGGCCAAGGTGCTGCGCATGCGCTTCGGCATCGACATGACCACCGACCACACGCTCGAGGAAGTCGGCAAGCAGTTCGACGTCACGCGCGAGCGCATCCGGCAGATCGAGGCGAAGGCGCTCAGGAAGCTGCGCCACCCGAGCCGCAGCGAGCAGCTGCGATCGTTCCTCGAAGACTGACGTCAGGCGTGACCTGACCTCGACCGGACGGGGCCCCGCAAGGGGCCTCGTCGTTTCTGGCTTCAGCCAGACCGGGCCACTGCGCCGCAACAGCGAACAGGCGCCGCAACGCGCGCGCTCCCCGCAGCGTCGGCCCGGCGCCACGCAAGCTCGTGCAGGTAGAACGCGAAGGTATTCGCGAGCGGTTCGACGAGGCCGACACCGGCGGCGACGGTCACGGAACCCGTCAGCGCATAGGTGACGGCGAACGCCACGCCGAAGTGCAGCGTGGCGAACGACAAGGTCTTCAGCAGGTCGCGTTTCACGGCGCAGTGCCTCCCGACTCGGTGAACGGCAGTCTGGGTTCAGAGCCTGCCCGGCGCTGGGTCATTGATCCAATCGATCGTTTCAATGAGATCAATAGACGAACTTCGCCGCCGCTGACGACGTCATCGGTCGCTATTGACCGGCGAATACACTTCCATGATTCTCAACATGAATACGTCGCGCGGTTCGCTCGCCTGCGACGCTGGCCCGGGACAGTGACGTCATCGGGGCCGCTCTTTGAACCAGGCGACGGATCAAAACCGGAGACAGTGGATGACCGAGACTCACCGGGCCTTGAACGTGCTGTTCCTCTGCACCGGCAACTCCGCGCGCAGCATCCTCGCCGAAGCGCTGCTGAACTGTCGAGGACAGGGCCGGTTCGAGGCGTTCAGCGCGGGCAGTCACCCGGTCGGCCGGATCAACCCTCATGCCCTCGCAGTCCTCCGTCAGGCCGGCTTGCCGACTGAAGCGCTGCGCAGCAAGTCCTGGGACGAATTTGTAGCGCCCGGTGCCCCAGCCCTCGACTTGATATTCACGGTCTGCGACAGCGCGGCGAACGAGACCTGTCCCGTCTGGCCCGGGCAGCCGGTGACCGCCCACTGGGGCCTCCCTGACCCCGCGGGCGTCCGGGGCACCGACGCCGACATAGCCAAGGCGTTTCGCGACACCTGGGCGGCCCTGGACCGGCGGATCGGCCTGCTTGCGAGCCTGCCGATTTTGGACCTCGACGCGCTGACGCTGAAACACCGGCTCGCCGAGATCGGCCGGGCATGAACCGCAACGCCTCCCGCGCGACAGGAAACTGATGCCCCATGTCCGCGCAGTGTGACGTCACGGCGAAGGCGGCCGCCAAGGCGCCCATGGGAATCTTCGAGCGTTACCTGACGCTCTGGGTGATCACGTGCATCCTGGTCGGGATCGGGCTCGGCCAGCTGTTTCCCGGGCTCTTCCAGGCCGTCGCGCGGCTGGAAGTCGCGAGGGTCAACGTGCCGGTCGGGTTGCTGATCTGGGTGATGATCATCCCGATGCTGGTAAAGGTCGACTTCGGCGCGCTGAGCGAGGTCGGCAGGCACGTGCGCGGCATCGGCGTGACGTTGTTCGTCAACTGGCTGGTCAAGCCGTTCTCGATGGCGCTGCTGGCATGGCTCTTCGTCCGGCAGTTGTTCGCGCCCTGGCTACCGGCCGAGCAGCTCGACAGCTACGTCGCCGGGCTCATCCTGCTGGCCGCGGCGCCGTGCACCGCCATGGTCTTCGTCTGGAGTCGGCTGTCGGGCGGCGACCCGATGTTCACGCTGACGCAGGTCGCGCTGAACGATGCGATCATGGTCGTCGCGTTCGCGCCGATCGTCGGTTTTCTGCTCGGCATCGCAGCGATCACGGTGCCCTGGGACACGCTGATCGCCTCGGTCGGCCTGTACATCGTGATTCCCGTCATCCTCGCGCAGCTCTGGCGACGCTCGCTGCTGGCAGGAGGGACGTCGGCATTCGATTCTGCGATGAGCAGGATCGCTCCATGGTCGACCGGGGCGCTGCTGCTGACGCTGGTGCTGCTGTTCGCATTCCAGGGCGAGGCAATTCTGCGGCAGCCGCTGATCATCGCGCTACTCGCGGTCCCGATCCTGATACAGGTGCTGTTCAACTCGTCGCTCGCGTACCTGCTCAATCGGGCGCTGGGCGAGCAGCACGACGTCGCCTGCCCTTCCGCGCTGATCGGAGCCTCCAATTTCTTCGAGCTGGCGGTCGCGACCGCGATCAGCCTGTTCGGCTTCCAGTCCGGTGCGGCACTGGCCACGGTCGTCGGCGTGCTGGTCGAGGTGCCCGTGATGCTGCTCGTCGTGCGCGTCGTCAATTCGAGCCGGGACTGGTACCAGCGCGGCCTGGAGCGGGGCGCGCACCCTTCTCGACAGAAGTGACAGTAGCTCCCGGTCGGGTCATATGCCCGACCGGAAGTCTGGGCGATCTTCTCTTGCCTTCGTCCGGGCGATGTCGACGTATTCACGCTCAGCCTCGCGCCGGGGACGGCTTGGCCGGTTTTAGAGTCAGGGCAGTACTATCTGGTGATGCAGCAGAAGATCGAGGCGGGAATCCGGGCCGCCACGGTCACGCCGATGATCGAGCGCTGCAAGATGAACGAGGTGCCTTGCCAGCAAGTCGGTGAAACGGCTTGCTGAGCAGGTTGCCGACCAAGTCTGGCTAGTCAGCTTCCTCGAGTACTATCTGGGATACTTCAACCGGGATCAGGACCTTGTCGAGCCCGGGCCCAATCCCTTCGCCACGGCCTCCAGCTCCTCCACCGATTGCCTTCGGACCGCTGCTTCAGTGCCCTTGAATCGAGGAGGCGAGGGCGTTTCTGAGGATGCTCCCCGGAGGCAGCGGAAAAGATCTTTCCCCAGTTCGGGCACTTTGGCCCGACGCTTGCTCGTTGCTTCGATGCAAACCGGTTACCCGTGCGCTTTGGTCGACGACGGCCGCAGTCGCCGCCGGAGCGCCCGACTGCCCGGGTGAACGCAAGGCGGCCGGACCGCCGACCCCGGGCCCCATCAGGCGCAGCAGGATGGGTCGAGAAGGACTTTTGAAAGTACTATCCGCGGTGAATCGTACTCGGGGGCACGGGGTGGAGATGAATCATCGCTGGCGCTGGCTGGGTGCCGAGTTCACGATCATCGTGCTCGGCGTGCTGTCGGCCCTGTTCGTGGACACCTGGATCCAGGAGCGCAACGATGCGGCGCGAGCGGCCGAGTATCGCGTGAGACTCGCGGCGGACCTGCGCACGGACGTCAACGAAATGAACGCGCGGATGGAGTATTTCAAGCGAGTCCGCGAGTTCGGTCTCGCGGTCCTCGAGGTCTACGAAGGACGCGGAGAGATGAGCGACTTCGACCTCATGTTCGCAGCCTTCAACGCCGCCGAGGAATGGGGCTTCTCGCCCGAGTCCTCGACCTACACGGACATGCAGAGCACCGGTCACCTGGCCCTGCTGAAGGACCTCCAGTTCCGCCTGGGTCTGGGGCGGTATTACCGGGAACTGGAGGCCCGCAGCGCCGTCTGGACCCCGCCGAGCGCGTATCGGGAAGTGGCCCGCGGCATCATTCCCAATGCGTTGCAGGCCGCAATTCACGCGCAGTGCAACGCCGAGGTAGCGGACATCGTGTTGCTGTCGGCACGTGCCGGGCCCGGAGCGGAACAGCCCTGTCGTCTGAACCCGTCTGACTACGATGTCGCAGCGGCGGCAACGCGGCTGCGAACGCATCCGGAGGCCGAGGAGCTGCTCCGCTACCGGGTTTCCCAGCTCAGGGTGGCGATCGATCTGTTCCGCAACCAGCGCATCATCGCTGAACGCCTCATCGAGCAGCTGGCCGAGGCGGAGTGATCGCGAACACCGATGTAGCTCGACGACCGAAACGCCACGCCCTCATCGTGCAGATCAGCGGTGACAGCTATCGGCTAAAGGACAAGCGCGAGGCAGGAACATTCCGGGCGCCCAAGGCGTCCTGATCAGGGGCCCAGGTGGGTCAGTTTTACTTCGGCGTTGACACCACGGCGCGCCACGCTACATCCAGTGGGACAACTACGGTCCGGAGTTCCTCGCCCGGGCGATCCTGCGCTGGCTTGACCAGGCCAACATCGAGACGGCGTATCCGGGATCAGGACCGCATCGAGCCTGGCCCCAATCCCTTCGCCCCGGCCACAGTGTCAACCATGTGACCGGTATCACGTGTAAACCATGTGGCCCGAATGGACCAAGGGGATTTAGTGGGCCCGGTAGGATTCGAACCTACGACCAAGGGATTATGAGTCCCCTGCACTAACCGCTGTGCTACAGGCCCCGCCGCGAGCCTGTCATTCTAATCACTCGACGGGCTCGATGCGCAGCAGTCGCCCGTCCTTCTCGTCGGTCAGCAGATAGAGGTATCCGTCCGGACCCTGCCTCACGTCGCGGACCCGCTGCTCGATGACGCCCTTGAGCAGCACCTCCTCGTGGACGACGCGGTCGCCGTCGAGCTCGAGCCGCACGAGCTGCTGGCTCCTCAAGCCGCCGACGAACGCGTTGCCCTGCCAGTGGGGAAAGCGCTGGCTCGTGCAGAAGGCGAGGCCGCTGGTCGCGATCGAAGGCACCCAGTAGTGCGCGGGCTGCTCCATGCCCGGAGCGGCGGTCTTGTCGCTGATGATCGCACCCGAGTAATCCACGCCGTAGGTGATGGCGGGCCAGCCGTAGTTCCGTCCCGGCAGTGTCCGGTTCAGCTCGTCGCCGCCCTTCGGTCCGTGCTCGTTGGTCCAGAGGTCCCCGGTGGCAGGATGCAGCGCCGCCCCCTGCACGTTGCGGTGACCGTAGGACCAGATCTCCGGCAACGCACCCGGGCGGTCCACGAATGGGTTGTCGGCGGGAACGCGCCCGTCGCGCTCGATGCGAACCACCTTGCCGAGATGCGAGTCGAGCGTCTGGGCGCGGTCCTTCTCCTTGTAGCGGTCACCCAGCGTGACGAACAGCCTGCCGTCGCGCGCGAACACGAGGCGCGAGCCGAAATGATGCCGGCCGGCGAGCGCAGGCTGCTGCCGGAATATCACCTGCAGCTGGTCGAGACGGGAGTCCGCGAGCCGGCCGCGCGCCACGGCCGTGGCATTGCCACCCTCGCGCGGTTCGGTATAGGCAAGGTAGACGAGACGGTTCGCGGCGAAGTCCGGGTCGAGCCCCACGTCGAGCAGACCGCCCTGGCCGACCGCATCGACCGCAGGCACGCCCTCGACGGGCTTGCTCACGCTGCCGTCCAGACCGACGACCCTGAGGCGCCCTCCCCGTTCCGTGACCAGCACAGCGCCGTCCGGCAGGAAGGCCATTCCCCAGGGATGCTCGAGCCCGGAAGCCACCTCGACGAGGCGGATCCGATGCTTCTCGGTGGCGATCTCTGTCGCCAGGGCCTGGCCCGCGGCCAGGCCGAGCATCGCAGCGCCAACCGCCAGAACTCTGGAACTCATTCGCCCGCCCCGCCTCGTCCGGCCCAGCGCCGGTTCGCAGCAATTCGCGCGAGGCGACGATCCGGTGTCACGCGGCGGACTGTGGCGCAGCAGCCCGCTGCCGGCCAGCGTTCAGCGCTCGGGCGGAGTCACGGCGCCGGACGACTCGCCGGCCGTGCCCTCGCGCGGCTCCTTTCGGCCCTCGACGAGGTAGAAGATCAGGAACGCGAGGCCCACGCCCGCGGGGATCAGTCCGAAGTAAGCCACCTCGCGCCCCGCGACGGCATCGAGCGCAATGAAGATGCCGCTGCCGATGAAGAACCAGACCAGCCCGGCGAGCAGGTACCGCGGGCGCTTGCCGCGCTGGATACCCTGGTAGAACGAATCCGGCAGCGGCGGAATGTCCATGCCGCGTTCGATGGCCGCGAGCCGCTCGGCATGATGAGCCTCGACGATGTCCTTGCGCCGTCGGTATTCGACGATCGCGTAGACGATCGGAATCAGCAACGCCATGAAAATCGCGATGATCGGGATCATCAGG
>DATIRA010000107.1:0-3755 GCA_035470225.1 Steroidobacteraceae bacterium
CGGAGCAGCGCCGGATGCAGCACATCCTGCACCAGCGTCGATTTCCCCGAGCCTGAGACTCCGGTAACGCACACCAGCCGCTGCAGCGGAATGTCGACGTCGAGGTCGCGCAGGTTGTGCTCGGCGGCGCCCTCGATCCGCAGCGTCGGCGTGTCGGCGGACGGTGGGCCTCTGCGGCCCGCGGCCAAAACCGCGTCGCTGCGCCCGGCAAGGTAGTCCGCCGTCAACGTGCGCCCGCGCCGGCAGAGTTCCTGCGGCGTGCCATCGAACACGATCCGACCGCCGTGTTCCCCCGGCCCGGGACCGAGGTCGAGAATCCGGTCCGCGGCAAGCATGATCTGTGGATCGTGCTCGACGACGAGCAGCGAGTTGCCGGCATCGCGCAAGCGCCTCATGACGTCGATCACGCGACCCATGTCGCGGGGGTGCAGCCCGATCGAGGGCTCGTCCAGCACGAACAAGGTATTCACGAGCGAGGTGCCCAGCGCGGTGGTCAGGTTGATGCGCTGCACCTCGCCGCCGGACAGCGTGCGCGACTGCCGATCCAGCGTCAGGTAGCCGAGCCCGACACTCGCAAGGAAATCGAGACGTGAGCGGATTTCCTCGAGCAGCAGGTCTGCAGCCTCGTCGAGCGGCGCGGGAAGGCGCAGGCGCGCGAAGAACTCGCGGCAGCGCTCGAGCGGCAGCAGCATCACGTCGTGTATGCACAGCCCGGGCAGACTGTCGAGCGTCGCGGGCGACCATTCGACGCGCTCGGGACCGAAGCGCGACCGGTCCGCGAGCACGCTCGCGGCGAGCTCGGCCGAGCCGAGCCGCCACAGCAGCGCCTCGTCCTTGAGGCGGGCTCCGCCGCAGTCGCCGCACGGGGTGTAGCTGCGGTATTTCGACAGCAGCACCCGGATATGCATCTTGTAGCTGCGACCTTCCAGCCACTTGAAGAACCGGTCGACGCCGTACCAGACCTTGTCCTCCCAGGGGCCCTCGCCTTGCAGTACCCAGTCCCGCTCGGCCACGGAGAGTTCCCGCCAGGGCCGGTTCACCGGTATGCCGCGCCGGCGGGCGAAGCGCAGCAGGTCGTCCTGGCACTCGCGGTAGGACTCGCTCTGCCACGGCCGGATCGCGCCATCGCGCAGGCTCAACGATTCGTCGGGCACGACCAGCGCGTGGTCGACGCCGATGACGCGGCCGAAGCCACGGCAGGTCTCGCAGGCCCCGATCGGCGAATTGAACGAGAACAGGCTCGGCACCGGGTCGCGGTAGTGAATGTCGCAGTCCGCGCAGTGGAAGTCGTCGGAGAACCGCCACACCACTGCTGCGCCGGCGCTGCGCTGGTCCTCCAGCACGTGAACCTCGACGCGTCCCCGCCCGACGCGCAGAGCACCCTCGAGCGCCTCGGCGACCCGGGCCGAATCGACCGCTCCGAGCCGGAAGCGATCCTGGACGACGTCGAACCGATCGGCGCCGACCTCTCGGATGCGCGTGTAGCCCTGCCTCTCGAGCATCGCGCGGACTTCGTCCGCGCTGAAGTTGTCCGGCACGGACACCGGGAAACTGATCGCGAGCCGCGGATCCCCCAGCGCAGCAGCCCGTTCGGCGATCGTCGCCGCGATGCTCTCGGGTGAATCGCGCCGTACTGCAGCGCCACAGCGTCGGCAGTGCAGTCGCGCTGCCCTGGCGAACAGCAGCTTCAGGTGGTCGTTCAGCTCGGTCATCGTGCCTACCGTCGAGCGTGAACTGCGCACCGGGTTGGTCTGGTCGATCGCGATGGCCGGCGGAATGCCTTCGATCCGCTGCACCCGCGGCTTGTCCATACGGTCGAGGAACTGGCGGGCGTAGGGCGAGAACGTCTCGACGTAACGCCGCTGGCCTTCCGCGTACACGGTGTCGAAGACGAGCGAGGACTTGCCCGAACCGGATACGCCCGTCACGACGACGAGTTCGCCGAGAGGTATGTCGAGGTCGAGCGCGCGCAGGTTGTTCTGGCTCGCGCCCCGGATGCGAATGGTCTGCTGGCTGCCGGATTTCATGAACTCAAGGTATCGCCACCGGGCCCGGCCAGGGCGCTGCGGCACGCCCTCGACCGCGGCGCACCGGGCTCTACCGGGGCGGGAAACGCGTCCGTGACTGCCCTGTCGAGTGCTCCTCCGCCCGCTTCGCGGCATGGATCGCCTTGAGCAGCAGCGCATGCACGCGCTCGTCCTGGCCCGAGATCAGGAACCGGTCGGCCAGCTCCAGGACCTTCTCCAGATAGCGCCTTCGCTGGTCTAGGTAGCGGATCGTCTTGCCGAGGAAGCGCAGGTCGCGATTCTCGACGTGCAGCAGCTCCGCGGTACTGAGCGCGGTCGCCATCTCCTCACCGCTGGGTCGGGGGTGATAATGCGGATATTCGTCGGCCTCCTCGGCCGGTGGCTGCAGCGGACTGCGCAGCGGCATCGAGCCGCGCCGCGGCGGTCCGTGCACCAGCGCCCGGATGATGTCCGAGGTCGTCACTATGCCGATCACGTGATCGGCCTCGTCCACGACCGGCGCCGCGTGCACTCCGCTCTGGATCAGCATCTCGCCGGCTGCACCGACTTCGACCTGCGGCTTGAGGCTGTAAACCGGCGTTCGCATCAACTGCCGGATCGTGAATCGCTCGTCCAGGTACGTGGCGCGATCCGCGGCGTTCTGAGGCACGACGAACTCGAGCTTCATCACGTCCGATGAACTGAGCATGCCGGCGAGCTTGCCCTCGCTGACCACCGGCAGGTGGTGGATCGGGTACTGGAAGAAGCATGCGTAGGCCTCGCTGATCGGCTGGTCGACGTCGATCACCACGACGGTCTCGGTCATGATCCTCGATACAGGCTCTTCCGCTCGCATGCCTTTCCTTGTCCGGTCATCGACCTTCGACGCCAGCGCAGCCGCGCGTCGCAGGCAGCGGCGCTGGTCCCTCGCTGGCTGCTGCAGTGATCCAGCCCTGCCGACACCCGCAGGCCGACCCGGTCGCGGCCGGCTGCCGGCATCGGGTAGGATCGCACAATATCGCGGTCCTCGCGGGTGGCGGAGCATGAACCGACCCAGTCTCGCTTTCCTCTCTGTTGCCGTCGGCTGCATGCTCGCCTGTGCCACGGCCCAGGCGGATCCCGCGGAGCGCGACCTCGACGCCCGGGTGGACTCGGCGGACCACGGGGCCGGCGAGGAGGCCTTCGAGTCCTGCGCCTCCTGCCATGCCTACCTGCCCGGCGAGCCGGCCATGATCGGCCCGAACCTGCGCGGTATCGTGGGCCTGGAGATCGCGAGCGCGCCGGGCTTCGAGTACTCGGCGGCGCTGCGTGGACTCGGTGGCCGCTGGGACCGCGAGCGGCTGGATCGATTTCTGCGCTCGCCGAAAACCTATGCGCCCGGCACGCTGATGGACTCCTCCGGCGTCCGCGACGACGAAGAGCGGACGGCGATCATCGCGTACCTGGAGACGTTGACCCCGACCGACTAGCCTGCCCGACGTCGCCCCGCGCCCAGCCTCAGGGCAGCTTGATCTTGCCCTGCGGAGGCAGGCCGCGCTCCAGCGCAGAGGCGGCACCTGCCTCGGGAATCACTATCGAGGACGCCTGCTGACGTCGCATTTCCTGCAACTCAGCCATGGTCTCGTCGAAAGCGACCTTGGCCCCGTCCGAGAAGCGCTCACAGGCCTCGGCCAGCGTTTGGGCCTCGATGTCGAAGCTCAGCGGCAGCACCCCGGCGGGCGTCATGATCTGTGCCTGGCCGATGTACGA
>DATIRA010000108.1:0-14685 GCA_035470225.1 Steroidobacteraceae bacterium
CCAGCCCGTCGAGCCGCGCACCGTTCGTCTCTAGAAGAGAAGCCAGCGCCCTCTGCAATTCGTCCGGGGTTGCCTCCGTGAACCGCCGGATTCGGAGGTAGCCGTATCCGTTCTCGAGAATGGCGGAGTGGACGGTCCGCAGTCGTACCTCGGACCGCTCGAGTTCGAACAGCAGCGGCTGCGCGGCACCTTCCCGCCGGACGGCGAGCCTGACGCGCGAGCCGGCGAAGCCGCGCATGTGCCCGACCGCGGCCGAGAGGTCGTCCGTCGGCAGCGGCTCTCCATCCACGGCCAGGATCACGTCGCCCGGGCGCAGCCCGGCCCGCGCGGCCGGCGATCCTTCGATCGGCGAGACCACGACGACGAGACCGTCACGTTCCTCGACCTCGATGCCGACTCCCGAGTAACGGCCGGTCGAGCCGGCGCGCAGTTCCTGGTACTCCGACGCGTCCAGGAAATCCGAGTGGGGATCGAGGCTCGCAAGCAGGCCCTCCACGGCCGCCAGCTCCAGCTGCGCCTCGCCGAGCGGCTCGACATAGCTGCTGCGAACGCGCTCTATGACCTCGTCCAGCAAGCGCGGCTGCGAGAGCGCGGCCGGAGGCGGGAGCCGTGGCGGGAGCTCGCGGTCCGCCAGCACGCCTCTCATCAGCATCAGGCCGGAACCGATCATGGCTCCGGCGAGCACGGCGACAGCGGTGTGAATTCGTTGGCTCACGCTGGATCCGGTAGCTGGCCTCCCGAGCCGATATTAGCCCCGACCAGCCCCGCGATCACGCCCTCGAGCGGCTCCGGCCGGCCGATCGAGAATCCCTGGCCGAATTCCACGCCCAGCTCCCGGACCAGTGCGTGGATCTGCTCGCTCTCGACGCACTCGGCGACCGTGTGCAGCCCCATGGCACGTGCCAGCTGCACGATCGCGCTCATCATGGCCTGGGAGCGGTCGTCGTCGACGACGTCCCGGACGAAGCTACCGTCGATTTTCAGGTGTGTCACCGGCAGTGTCTTCAGGTAGGAGAGGGAACTCAAGCCGCGGCCGAAATCGTCCAGCGCCACGTCGAATCCGAGCTCCCGCCACCGTCGCATCAGCGCCTCGGCACGCACGATGTTGGCGACCGCCGCGGTCTCGGTGAGCTCGAAGGACAGCAGCTGCGACGGCAGGCCGGCGTCGCGCAGTGCCTCCTCCAGGAAGGACGAGAATTCCTGGTCGCCGAGCGACTGCCCGGATATGTTCACGGCAAAACACGCCCGCCGGGCCGAGAGCAGCCCGGCATGGCGCCGCAGTACGCGGAGTACGTGGTCGAGCACCCAGCGATCGATGGCCGGCGCGAGCTGATAGCGCTCCGCGGCCGAAAGGAACTTCTCCGGCGCAATGCTCTGGCCTCGCTCGTCACGCATGCGCAACAGCAACTCGTACTTGGGGCCGCAGGCTGTGCCGTTCAGCGGAACGATCGGCTGCGCCTCGAGCAGGAACCGCCCTTCAGCGAGAGCCTGCCGCAGGGTCCCGACCAGAGTCACGTCGGTATAGCGGCGGACGATGCTCTGGTCGGCGTCCTCGTAGGCCTCGACCCGGTCACGACCACGGTCCTTGGCCGCCTTGCAGGCAATCTCCGCTGCGGCGAGCGCATGCGAGAGCGGGTGCCGGCCGTCCACGACCCGTGCGACACCGAAGCTGGCGGTGACCTCCACCGCGCCCTTGCGGGCCACGAAGTCGAGCCGGCCGATGCCTTGCCGCAGGCTTTCCGCGACCTGCTGGGCCGTTTCCAGCGTCGCATCCGGGACGAACAGCGCGAAACGGTCGCCCGAGATCCTCGAGGCCAGCATGCGCGGCGCGAGGTTCCGGCGAATGACCTCCGCGACCCTTACGATGACCTCGTCGCCAACGTGCATGCCGAGGTTCTCGTTGAGCACGTGCATGCGATCGAGGTCCACGTACACGACGCAGTGGTTGCCCTGCATCGCCTCGGGGACCAGCAGCGCCTGGGCGCGCTTCTCGAACGCGGGTCGTGTCAACAGCCCCGAGGCAGGATCGTAGGCGTTCAGCAGCACATAGGCGACCCGCCGGGCCAGCAGCTCGACGATCCGCACCTGTCGCAGGTCGAAGTCCGGAGCTGAAGGCGGCTTGAACAGCACCATCAGGCCGAGCACCCGCTGCGCGCCGTGCATGACCGGACAGGAGATGATCTTGTAGGGGACCGGGCCGAGCTGACCACCGGCGCTGGGCTTGTTGGCCGTCATCGTCTGCCGGTGCAGCTGGGTCCATGCCAGCAGGTGGCGATGGGTGCGCGTCAGCACCTCCGCGCCGACCCGTGGCGAAGTGCCCTGTCCGGTCCGGCAAACGGCAATGCTCTTCTCGGGAATCAGCAGGGCCCCCACCGCGCATCCGAGATGGTCGACGCAGCCCTGCACCAGCTGCGCGAAGTCGTCCTGGGAATCGCCGCCGATGGCCTCGTCCTGCGCAGCGCCGAGCAGCAGCTCCAGGTCTCGGTCGCGGAGCCTCAGGCTGCGCTGCAGGTCGCCGATGCTGTACTGCGAACCCAGTTCCCGTTGCAGGCAGACCAACGCGGGCCGCAACAGGCCCTGCACCAGCGCGAACGGCCGGGCGTCGCCGCGCGCGGGGGACTCGCGGCTGACCAGGCCGACCGCGCCGAGCAGCGTACCTTCGCCGTCACGCAGCAGGAACACGTAGGCTGCGTGGTCGCGGTCGGTCGGCTCACAAAACCCCTCATGCCGATCCTCGGCTGCGAGGTCGTGGGTCAGCGCGTCGCCGACGAGCTCCTGCAGCTCGGTCGAATCCTGCCCGTCGTTGAGCCAGACCGGCAGCCCCAGCCGGTCATAGATGGCGATGGACTGTGCCCGCGGCATCAACATCTTGATGAGCTGGCCGTAGGGGTCCAGCGAAGTCGCGCTGATCGGCAGCGGCGTGCCGCTCAGCGCCTCGGCGTGCTGCATTCCGGGGGTCCTTGCACTGGTCCGGTGGCTGCGGTCCGGACATCAATGGTCCCCGATGCCAGGCCGCGAAACCCGGAACTGCGCCGCAGTTCGCTCAACGCAGCGCCGCCCGGACGAGGTCCCGCGGCGGGTCGAAACCGCGCCGCTAGCGCTTTTTCAACCAGTTCTCGGGGTCCACCGGAACCCGACCGCGGCGAACCTCGAAGTACAAGGCCGGCTGGTTGCTGCCCCCGGAATCGCCGACCGAGCTGATGACCTCGCCGGCGTCCACGTTGTCGCCGGGCTTGCGGAAAACCTCCTCGTTGTGGCCATAGAGGCTCATGTATCCACCGCCATGGTCCAGGACCATCATCAGTCCCATCCCCGGCAACCAGTCGGCGTAGACGACCTGGCCGGGATATGGGGCACGCACCCGCGCCCCCCGGTCCGTGCCAATCAGCATCCCCTGCCAGCGCAGCGAGCCGCCCGCCCTCGGCTGCCCGTAGCGCGCCAGCACCTTGCCTTGCTGCACCGGCCACGGCAGCTTGCCCCGCAGTGGTTCGAACGGCGCCTGCCTGGCCACCGGCTTGGCCTCGAGGGCCTTGCGCAGCTCGACGACCAGCCTCTCCAGCGCGCTGGCCTGCGACTGCAGCCGCTTGATCTCGCCACCGCGGTTCCTGATGTCCCGCTCGATCGCTGCCACAGCCTTGCCGCGCTCTTCCTGCGCGGCGTCCAGCGAAGCGACTTCCTGCTGCTGGCGCTGCTCGAGCGCGCGCAGGCGGGCCGTCTCGGTCGCAACCTCATCACCGAGCTGCTCGAGCCGCTCCAGCTTTTCGCTGATGCTGCCGATCCGCGCGGCACGCGCACGGCCGAAGTAGCCGTAATAGGCCAGCATGCGGCCGAACCCGGCGGGATCCTCCTGGTTCAGCAGCAGCTTCAGCTGTTCTTCCCGCCCGTTCACGTAGGCCGCCCTGAGCTGGCCCGCGAGCGCCCTGCGCTCTGCATCCAGGTCCCGCTCGACCCCGGTCTGCTCCTGCCCGAGCTCGCGCAGCCGCGACTCCGCGACGATGCGCTGCGAGCGTGTCTGCTCGAGCTGTTTCCTGGCCGACTGGACCGCACGTTCCGAATCGCGCAGCTGCACGCTCAACTTGTCCCGCTTCTGGACGTCAGCGTTGACGGACTTGCGCAGTTTTTCGATCTGCGTCTGGACCTTCTTGAGCTCGGCCTCCTTCTGCGCCGGCGTGGCCTCGCGTCCCGCCGCCCACGGCGGCACCGCGGCGGCCAGCAGGCCGAGCACGATCGGCAGTGCGAGCACGGCACTACGGCGGCGAACCGGCCCGGCAGGTTGACGGCGAGCGGTGGTGGTCACCTCGAAGGCACCTGGCAGAAAGTCGGTGGACGCAAGTCTAACGTGGCGGACGAGGCTGCTATAATCCGCCGCCCCGTTTTCCCCGGCCTTCGCATGGAGCTCTTTCTCGAATACGCCGCCCGGCACCCTTTTCTCGTCGGGGGCACTGCCGTCATGGCTGCGTTCGTGCTGGCCTACGAGCTCAGCCGCATGCGCAGCGGCGGCGAATCCGTCGGCGCGGCCGATGCGGTGCGCCTGATGAACCAGGGTGCGCTGCTGCTCGATGTGCGCAGCAAGGACGAGTTCGATGCGGGCCACGTGCTGGACGCACGACACGTTCCCCAGTCGGAACTGTCCCAGGGTCTCGACAGCCTGAAGAAATACCGCGACAAGGTGGTCATCACCGTGTGCGAAAGCGGCATGCGCTCCGGCGCCGCCGCACGCGTGCTTCGGGGACAGGGTTTCACGAAGGTCCTGAACCTGCGAGGGGGGATGCAGGCGTGGAAATCGGAGAACCTGCCGGTGGTCCGCTCGGACCGCAAGGGCAAGTGACCGCCACATGTCCACCGCGCTGCCACAGGTCACCATGTATTCGACCGCCTGGTGTCCCTACTGCCTGAGGGCGAAGCACCTGCTCGGTCGCAAGGGCGTCGTCTTCGAGGAAGTCGACGTCGGCGAGGATCCGGATCGGCGCGAGGAAATGCTGGCGCGAAGCAGCGGCCGGCGCACCGTTCCACAGATTTTCATTGGCGAGCGTCACATCGGCGGCTCCGACGAGCTCCACGCCCTCGACAGGACGGGCGAGCTCGACCAGCTGCTGGGCCGCGCCTGAATCAACCGCCCCGCGGGGCCGGAACCCACTTCCGAAGAGGACGACAAACCATGACCGAGGAAAACAACCAGGCCGCCCAGCCGGCCGCGGACCCGAATGCGCCGGTAGTCACTCCGCAGGCGATCTACATCAAGGACTGTTCGTTCGAGGCGCCGAACGGCCCGTTCGTGCAACAGCAGTCCCAGCAACAGACCAACCCTTCGGTGAACCTGAATCTCGCGACTCGCGCGAGCGCGCTGGCGCAGGACCTGCACGAGGTCGTGCTGCAGGTGAACCTCGAGGCCAAGATCGGCGAGAAGACCGTCTGGCTGCTGGAATTACAGCAGGCCGGCGCGTTCCTGATCCGCAACCTGCCGTCGAACGACATGAACCAGGTGCTGACCATCATGGCGCCGAACTACCTGATGGCGTATGCCCGCGCCACGGTGTCGGAGCTGGTGTCGAAGGGCGGCTTTCCGCCGTTCCTGCTGCCGCTCGTGACCTTCGAGGCGCTGCATGCGCGGGCTGCGCAGCAGCAGGCCTCGCAGCAGAACCCGGCCGTCAACTGAGGCACCGCCCGACTTGACCGAGGAGTCGAAGCCGATCGGCTCTCCGCCCACCGTGGCCGTCCTCGGCTCCGGGTCGTGGGGAACGGCGCTGGCCGTGCACGTGGCGCGTTCGGGCCACCGCAGCGTGCTGTGGGGCATCGAGACGGAGGAGCTCGCGGCGATGGCCCGCGACAGGGTCAACGCCCGGTACCTGCCAGGCGTTCCGCTGCCCGAGGGACTCGAGATCGAGCCGGACCTCTCGCGGGCGGTCCGGCAGGCCGAGCTGCTGCTGGTCGTCGTGCCCAGCCACGCCTTCCGCGAGGTCCTCGAGCGTGTCCGGCCGCTGCTGCGTCCGGGGCAGCAGGTGGCCTGGGCAACCAAGGGATTTGAGCTCCCGAGCGGCAGGCTTCCTCACCAGGTGGCGGCCGAGGTCCTCGGTTCCAAGGTGCCGACCGCAGTGCTGTCCGGTCCGACCTTCGCGCAGGAAGTCGGTGCGGGCCTGCCGAGCGCGATGACCGTGGCCTCGAAGGACGAGAATTTCGCGCTGGAGCTGGCGCGCAACATTTCCAGCGAGAATTTCCGCGCCTACGCATCCGGTGACATGGTCGGTGTCGAGGTCGGTGGGGCCGTCAAGAACGTGCTCGCGATCGGTGCGGGCATTTCCGACGGCCTCGGCTTCGGGGCGAATACGCGCGTGGCGCTGATCACGCGCGGACTGGCAGAGATGATGCGGCTCGGGGTGGCGCTCGGTGCGGATCGCGAGACGTTCATGGGCCTTGCCGGCCTCGGCGACCTCGTGCTCACCTGCACCGACGACCAGTCGCGCAACCGGCGGACGGGCCTCGCGCTGGCCGCCGGCCGCTCGCCCGAGCAGGCCCAGGCCGAGATCGGCCAGGTCGTCGAGGGTGTGCTTGCGGCCCGGGCGGTGCATGAAGTCGCGGCGCGGCACAACGTCGAGATGCCGATCGCGGAGCAGATCTATCGCGTGCTCTACGCCGGCCTCCCACCCCGGGAGGCGGTCAATGCGCTGATGCTGCGCACGATCAAGGCGGAGAAAGGCTGAAGTCGAGTTGCCGCCAGGCCTCGTAGAGCACGATGGCCACGGCGTTCGACAGGTTGAGACTGCGCGCTACGCCGCGCATCGGGATCCGCAGCCGGCATTGCGGCGCGCAGGCATCGAGCACCGGGTCCGGCAGGCCTCGGCTCTCGGACCCGAATAAGAACACGTCTCCCGCCTGGTAGCCGGGCTCGTCGTAGCGCGCGAGCCCGCGCGTGGAACATGCAAACCAGCGACGATGCCCGAGTTGCTGCAGGCAATGCTCGAAGTCCCGGTGCACCGTCACCTCGGCGATCTCGGTGTAGTCCATTCCGGCCCGTTTGAGACCCTTCGCATCCATGCGAAAACCGAGCGGTGCCACCAGGTGCAGCCGGGCACCGGTGTTCGCACAGAGCCGGATCACGTTGCCGGTATTCGGCGGAATCTCTGGCTCGAACAGCACGATGTCGAACACGGGACGGATGCCTGCCTTAGAATCGGACCGCAAGCGAGCCAGGCGACCGGGCCTCGGGGAGAAAAGCAGAAATGACCATCGTCAGTCAGTTGCTCGCCGGCAAGGGGCAGGATATCTGGACCATCGAGGCCGAGGAGCCGGTGCTCGCGGCCATACAGATCATGGCGGATCGGCGCGTGGGCGCGCTACCCGTGCTGCGGGGCAGTGAACTGGTCGGGATCATTTCAGAGCGGGACTACGCAAGGAAGGTGATCCTGCTCAGACGATCCTCGGCCGAGACGCCCGTGTGGCAGATCATGTCGTCGCCGGTCGTCACGGTGACTCCTGCGGAGTCGGTTCGACGCTGCATGGAGCTGATGACCGAGCGCAGGATCCGGCACCTGCCGGTGACGGAGGCGGGCCGGCTCGTCGGCATGGTCTCGATCGGCGACTGCGTCCGGAACGTCATCGAGGAGCAGCAGGAGACGATCGAGCAGCTCGAGAAGTTCATCACCGGCTGAATGCGCCGCGGGCAGGTCCGGCTGTATCGCGTTCACGTACAATTGGGCGCCATGCCTGCCGACACAGGACCCCTGCCACCGTCGCTGGCCGTCGACTTCTGCGGCCTGCGCCTCGCATCGCCGATCGTGCTGCTGTCGGGCTGCGTGGGCTTCGGTGAGGAGTACACGCGGGTCGAGGGATTCAGCAACGCCGACGTCGGCGCGATCGTGCTGAAGGGCACGACGCGCGAGCCGCGGCTCGGCAACCCGCCGCACCGTGTCTACGAAACGCCGACGGGCATGCTGAACGCGATCGGCCTGCAGAACCCGGGCGTGGAACGGGTGATCGGGGAGATCCTGCCCGACCTCGATTTCAGCGAAACGCGGTTCATCGCCAACGTATGCGGCTCGACGATCGAGGACTACGTCGAGGTGACGGCGCGCTTCGACGATTCGCCGATCGACGCGATCGAGATCAACATCTCCTGCCCGAACATCAAGGAAGGCGGCGTGCAGTTCGGAAACTACCCGGAGATGTCGGCGCGCGTCGTGGCAGCCTGTCGCAAGGTGACGCGCAAGCCGCTGGTCACGAAGCTCTCGCCGAATCAGACCGACATACGGGAAAACGCCCGCTGCTGCATCGAGGCCGGCAGCGACGGGCTGTCGGTGATCAACACCGTCATGGGCATGTCCATCGACGTCGCGACGCGCCGGCCGGTCATCGGCAACGTGCAGGGCGGGCTTTCCGGGCCCGCGATCAAGCCGATCGCGCTGCTCAAGGTGATGCAGGTCGCCGAGGTCGCCCGGCCACACGGTGTTCCGATCATCGGGCAGGGCGGCATACAGACTGCCCAGGATGCGCTCGAGTTCATCATTGCGGGCGCCACGACCGTCGGAGTCGGCACCGCGCTGTTCTACGACCCGCTGGCCTGCCGGAAGATCAATGCAGGCATTGCCGAGTATCTGGCCGCGAACGGAATGGCATCGGCTGGCGAGCTGGTGGGCACGCTCGATGCACCGCGGCGAACCGTGCAGGCCTGCGCCTGCTGAGGACGACCGGCGGCGCGGCTGGCGCTGCTACAGCCCCAGTTCCTTGAGCTTCCGGGTCAATGTATTGCGACCCCAGCCCAGCAGCCTGGCCGCCTCCTGGCGGCCGCCGTGCGTCGCTTTGAGGGCCTCGCGAATCAGCGTCCGCTCAAACTCTGGCATGGCCTCCTCGAGCAGCGGCGCGCCACCCGCGGCCAGCCGGCCCTGGGCCCAGCTCGCCAGCGACTGGGTCCAGTCGAGACCTCCCGCAGACTCGCTCTGCGCCCCTCCGAGATCCGACGGGATGTCCTCGCGGGTGATCTCGCGGCCTGCGGCCAGCACGGTCAGGCGCCGGCAGGCATTGACCAGCTGCCGAACGTTGCCGGGCCAGTCGAACGAGAGCAGCGCCCGCTGCGCATCCGGTGCCAGCACCTTGGGCGCCACGCCGAGCTCCATCGCAGCGACGTCGAGGTAGTGCTGCAGCAGCTCCGGGATATCCTCCCTGCGCTGCCGCAGCGGAGGCACCTCGATCCGGATGACGTTCAGCCTGTGGAGCAGGTCCTCGCGGAACAGCCCCTCTCCGACCCGCTGCTCGAGGTCCTGGTGAGTGGCCGCGATGACGCGCACGTCGACGCGGACGGGCATCTGCCCTCCCACCCGGTAGAACTCCCCCTCCGCCAGAACGCGCAGCAGGCGCGTCTGCAGGGCCGGGGACATGTCCCCGATCTCATCGAGAAACAACGTGCCGCCATCCGCCTGTTCGAAGCGTCCACGGCGCAGCTCGGCCGCGCCGGTGAAAGCGCCTTTCTCATGCCCGAAGAGCTCCGATTCGAGCAGATCCGCAGTGAAGGCAGAGGTGTTGAGTGCAATGAATGGCTTGGCCGCGCGCGGGCTGTGACGATGCAGTGCACGGGCCACCAGCTCCTTGCCCGTCCCCGACTCGCCGGTGATCAGCACCGTCATGCTCGAGCGTGACAGTCGTCCAATCGCCCGGAACACTTCCTGCATCGACGGCGCGTGCCCGAGCATTTCCGGGATCCGGCGGGATTCCGTCGCCGAGGTCTCCGAGCGCTGGCCCTGCACCGCGGCGCGCCTGACCAGTTCGACGGCCTGGTCGATGTCGAAGGGCTTGGGCAGATACTCGAAGGCGCCTCCCTGGAAAGCGGCAACGGTACTGTCGAGATCGGCATGCGCAGTCATCACGATGACGGGCAGGCGGGGCCGCTTGGCCCGAAGCTCATCCAGCAGCTCGAGCCCGCTGCGACCCGGCATCCGGATGTCGGTCACCAGCACGTCTGGCTGTTCGCGGCGCAGTGCCGCGAGTGCGCTCCCGGCTTCCTCGAAGGCAGTCGGCTCCATGCCGCCCTGCCTGAGCGCCCGCTCGAGCACCCAGCGGATCGAGGCGTCGTCGTCGACGACCCAGACGTTAAGCGGTTTCGCCGAGTTCATTGTTGTCGAACGGCAGCAGAATCGTGAATACGGTGCGCCCGGTCCGGCTGTCGAACTCGATGAGTCCATCGTGCCGCCCCACCAGGTCCTGCGCCACGGCGAGCCCGAGCCCGGAGCCTCCAGGCCGTCCCGTGACGAGCGGGTAGAAGACCGTGTCCTGCAGCTCGACCGGGACGCCCGGTCCGTCGTCTTCGACCTGGATGCTGGCGACGACCCGGTAGCGCCGGCTGCCGATGCTTGCATTGGTGATCGCGCGCGTGCGCAGCAGGATCCGGCCTCGATCGCCCACCGCCTGGATCGCGTTGCGACCCAGGTTAAGCAGCGCCTGGATGATCTGGTTCCGGTCGAGCCGCAAGCGTGGCAGGCTCGGGTCGTAGTCACGCTCGATGGTCACTCCCGCGGGAACCTCGGCCGCGAGCAGGTGCCCCACATGCTGCACCAGCTCGTGGATGTTCACCGGCTCCTTGCGCGGCGGCTGGCCCGGACCGAGCAGCGAGTCGACCAGCGCAGCGAGACGGTCGGCCTCGCTGATAATCACGGTCGTGTATTCGTGGAGCGTCGGGTCCCTCAATTGGCGCTCGAGCAGCTGTGCGGCTCCGCGCAGGCCGCCGAGCGGGTTCTTGATCTCGTGTGCGAGCTGGCGAACCATCGCCCGGCTTCCACCGAGCTGCGTGATCAGTGCGTTTTCGCGCAGTATGCGCTGATGCTGCGTGACGTCGACGAGCTCGACGAGCGCGCCGCCCTCGCGTCCGGGCGGCTCGAACGGCGTCACGGTGATGTCGACGAAGCGCGTGGGCCCGCCCGGTCCTGTTTCAAAGGCCAGCTCGCGGCGTGAGTAGGGCGCACCCGCCCCGCGCGCACGCGCGATGACCGCGTTGAGCTCGGGATTGCCTCTCAACAGCTCGCGCAGCGCACGCCCGGTCGCGTGATTGCGACTGATACCGAGCAGGTCCTCGGCGGGCTCGTTGAGATGGAGAATCGCGCCGTCCGAGTCCAGCCAGATGACGCAGGTGGAGAGTCCGTCGAGCACGACGGACAGTTCCGCAGGAAGCGGTCGTGCGGCGAGCTCACGCGGCTCAGCAGCCACAGCGGCTCCTTCGCAGGTGACCGTGCGCGGCGCTGCCGCCGCGCGTTTTCAGCGCGTGCGCGGCGTCGGCTTTGGCTGGATATTGGGCCCGACGGCCCGCGGCTGAATCACGGTGGGCTGCTTGATGTGGAAGACCCGCGGCTCGCTGCGGATCTTCTCGTTGCCCCTGTCGTCCGTGATCACCGCGGTGATGGAATGCGCACCGCGCTCGAGGTCCGAGAGAGTGTACTCGAGGGAATCCGTGGCACCTTCGACCAGCTTGCCGTCCAGATAGAGCCGCAGTGTGTCCATATCGGCCACGGCCGGCTCGGTCCTCATCCTGACGTCCACGGTTGCATCCGCGCCGAAGAAGGACTCGCCGTTCTCGGGCTGCCAGATCTCGAGGCTCTGATATTCCACCTGTTCGACAGTCGACTTCGCCGCAGTCGCCGGCGCTACCGCCGAGGCCGCAGGGGCTGGCGGTGGCTCGGGGGATGCGGTGGACAGCAGCAGCTTCCTCGCGCCCGGCACAGGCCGATCCGAGTACTGCATCACGCCATTCTGGTCCGTCCAGACCCAGACGTCGCGCTTCGTTTCCTGTGCGACGGCCGCAAGGGCCAGCAGGCTGGCTAGCAATGCCACGCAGATTTTCATGGTGGATCAGCATATCCCTCGCCGTGGGGGCCTGACAAAGACGCCGTCCCTGATCCGCGAAGTGCGTCAAAAGACGGGGCGCCCGCCACCCGCTGCCGAATGGCGGCCGCCCCCTCCCCTCAGACGCTGTAGTAGAGCTCGAGCTCGACCGGGTGCGTGGTCATCCGCAGCTTGGTCACCTCGAGCATCTTCAGGTTGATGTAGGCATCGATCATGCCGTCGGTAAACACGCCACCCTCCTTGAGGAAGGCGCGGTCCTGGTCCAGCGCGTCCAGCGCCAGGTCCAGCGCGTGGCAGACGGTTGGGATCGCGCGCGCCTCTTCGGGCGGCAGGTCGTAGAGATCCTTGTCCGCGGGGTCGCCGGGGTGGATCTTGTTCTTGATGCCGTCCAGGCCCGCCATCATCAGTGCCGAGAAAGCCAGATATGGGTTGGCCGAGGAGTCGGGGAAACGAACCTCGATGCGCCGCCCCTTCGGGTTCATCACGTGCGGAATACGGATGGACGCCGAGCGGTTGCGGGCCGAGTACGCCAGCATGACCGGCGCCTCGAAGCCGGGCACCAGCCGCTTGTAGCTGTTGGTGCTGGCATTGGTCAGCGCGTTCAGCGCGCGGGCGTGCTTGATGACGCCGCCGATGTAGTAGAGCGCAAGCTCCGAGAGTCCACCGTACTTGTCGCCGACGAACAGGTTCTTGCCGCCTTTCGACAGCGACTGGTTGACGTGCATGCCGTTGCCGTTGTCGCCGACCAGCGGCTTCGGCATGAAGGTGGCCGACTTGCCGTAGCTGGCCGCGACGTTGTGAATCGCGTACTTGAGCAGCTGCACCTCGTCGGCCTTCTTCGTCAGCGTGTTCGCTGCAACGTTGATCTCACCCTGGCCCGCGGTCGCGACCTCGGAATGGTGCACTTCGACCTTCAGGCCGAGGTCCTCCATCGCCATGCACATTGCAGTTCGGAGATCCTGGAACGCATCGACCGGGGGTACCGGGAAATACCCGCCCTTGACGGAAGGACGATGTCCGAGGTTGCCGCCTTCGTACTGCGCGCCCGAATTCCATGCCGCCTGGGATGAATCGATCTCGTAGAAGCAACCGTTGATCGTGTTGCCGTGACGGACGCTGTCGAAAACGAAGAACTCGTTCTCCGGGCCCCAGAGCGAGGTATCGGCGATTCCCGTCGACGCGAGGTACGCCTCGGCACGCTTCGCGAGCGAGCGCGGATCACGGTCATAGCCCTGCATGGTCGTCGGCTCGACGACGTCACACCGGATCAGAAGTGTCGTCTCTTCGAAGAACGGGTCGATCAGCGCCGTCGTCGGATCGGGCATCAGGATCATGTCGGACTCCTGGATGCCCTTCCAGCCGGCGATCGACGAGCCGTCGAAGCCCTTGCCGTCCTCGAAGAAGGACTCGTCCACGACACGAGTCGGCACGGTGACGTGCTGCTCCTTGCCCTTGGTATCGGTGAAACGCAGGTCGACGAAACTTATTTCCTTTTCCTTTATCAGCTTGAGGACATCGGCAGCGGTAGTCATGTTTACTCCTGGGAGATGGACTGAGGGACCCGGGCTGATGCAAGTCCGGTGCCAAAGCACCATAATAGCGCGGTTAACGGATCAGCCTCTAGGAATAGTCGAGCTTCACGGCAATTTACGCACAGACATGATGCGAATTCGACGTAGAGGCGCCTCATATTGGTGCGTTGATGAGGGTTGAGCACGGATCACTAATCATGACCGGCGCCTGACGCCAGCAACAGCGTGTATCCGGCCCGATCATTGATCAGGCTGTCTTGGTAGATCGCGCGCTGCATAGATTATTGTCAGGCGATTTAATAAGTTTGTCTTGATGATGAAGCGGGCTCGTCGCGAGCCGCTCCACGCCCTCAGCTCTCCCGGAATCGGAGCGCGACCAGCACGCAGCTTCCGTCCGCGATGACATTGATGCCTGCCTGCCGGCAGGCTGCCACGGCCGCCTCACTCTCGGCACCCGGCTGCATCCAGACGCTCTCGATGCCCTTTCGGATCGCTTCGTCGACGATCCTCTCGGTGATCGCAGGCGGAGTGATCACCGAGATGCTGCTGACGTCCGGCGGCAGGTCCAGCACGCTCGCTACACACTCGACGCCCTCGATCGATTGCTCCCGAGGATTGACCGGGATCGCGACGAGCCCGTTCTGCTGATAGGCGCGGAGCACCTTGTTGCCGTACTTGTGGCGCCGCGAGGACGCGCCTGCGACCGCGAAGGCGTGTGAATCGAAGAAGGACTCGATGGGATCGGTCGTCGCGTTCATGGTGCTGCTGCCCCTTTGATGCTGCCACCGCGGCTGTGAAGTTGCACGGCCGGGCCGCGGTGGGCGTTCGCTATACTTACGCGCTTTTTTGCAACCCCGGCGAATACAAATGCCCAGCAAGGCGCCCACTCGGCCCCGCACCTTCCAGGACCTGATCCTCGCCCTGCAACATTACTGGGCGCAACGAGGCTGCGTGATCCTGCAGCCCTATGACATGGAGATGGGCGCGGGCACGTTCCATACGGCGACCTTCCTGCGGTCCATTGGCCCGGAACCCTGGAGCGCTGCGTATGTGCAGCCGTCGCGCCGCCCGACCGATGGCCGCTATGGCGAGAATCCGTTCCGCCTTCAGCATTACTACCAGTACCAGGTCGTCATCAAGCCTTCGCCGCTGGAGATCATCGAGCTCTACCTCGGCTCGCTGCGCGCGGTCGGCATCGACCCGCTAGTGCACGATATCCGCCTGGTGGAGGACAACTGGGAATCCCCGACGCTCGGTGCCTGGGGCCTGGGCTGGGAGGTGTGGCTGAACGGCATGGAGGTCACGCAGTTCACCTACTTCCAACAGGTCGGTG
>DATIRA010000109.1:0-4224 GCA_035470225.1 Steroidobacteraceae bacterium
CCAGCAGTACAAGAACCATCCGAGCCTGCGGCCGCTTCTCGAGGGCGGCGAGATCCTCGCTTACGGCGCGCGCACGCTGGTCGAGGGCGGCTGGCAGTCGATGCCGACTCTGGACATGCCGGGGGCACTGCTGGCCGGCGATACCGGCGGCACGCTGAATGTCCCCAAGATCAAGGGCGTGCACCAGGCGATACGCAGCGGCGCGCTCGCCGCTCAGCACGTCGCGGAAACCGGCACGACGACCGGTTTCGATCAGCGCTGGCGGACCTCGCCGGGCGGGATCGAGCTGTACAAGGTCCGCAACATCCGTCCCGGTTTCAACAAGGGCATGTGGGCCGGGCTCGCGAACGCGGCGCTCGAGACCGCGACCGCGGGACACACGCCATGGACCTTGAAGAACGTCGCCGACCACTCGGCGCTGCACCGTCTGGACAAGGGCGCTCCGCCGGATCGGGGCTGGGGTGAGCGAACGCTTGCGCCACGGGATCGCGTCAGCGCGGTGTACTTCGCCGGCAACGTGCACGAGGAGTCGCAGCCGGTGCACCTGAAGGTCACCGACCCCTCGATCTGCGCGACCCGCTGCGCCGAGGAGTACGGCAACCCCTGCCAGTATTTCTGTCCGGCGCAAGTCTACGAGATGGTCGACGACGGCGCCGGTGGCCGGCGGCTGCAGATCAACGCGTCGAACTGCGTGCACTGCAAGGCCTGCGATATCAAGGATCCCTACGAGATCATCACCTGGGTCACGCCCGAGGGCGGATCCGGTCCGAACTACCAGAGCATGTAGTACAGATGGCCGGGCCGATCTGGACCCCCCCGCCGGAGCGTATCGCCGCATCGAACCTGACGCGGTTCGCCGAATCCGTGCGCGATCGCTACGGGGCGCCGGAGGGCGGCTACGAGAAGCTCTGGCGGTGGTCGGTGGACGAGCGCGAGACGTTCTGGGACGCGCTGGTGGAGTTCGCCGACGTCCGCTGCGAGCGAGGCAAGGCGCCGGTGCTTCGGCACCGCAACCGGATGCCGGGCGCCGTCTGGTTCGAGGATACGCTGCTCAATTTCGCGGAGAACCTGCTCGTCAGGCGTGACGACCACGAAGCGCTGGTGTTCGTGAACGAGCGCGGGCAGCGTCGCGTGCTGAGCTACCTGCAGCTGCACGAGGAAGTCGCCCGCGTCGCGGCCGGACTGCGCGAGCTGGGGGTCGGCCCCGGTGACCGCGTGGCCGGGTTCCTGCCGAACGTGCCGGAGGCGGTCGTCGCGATGCTGGCGACGACCAGTCTCGGCGCCGCCTGGACCTCGTGCTCGCCCGACTTCGGCATCAAGGGCGTGCTCGATCGCTTCGGGCAGATCGAGCCGAGCGTGCTGTTCACGGCTGACGGCTACTACTACGCGGGCAAGACGCTCGACTCGCTCGCGCCGATCCGCGGCGTGCTGCAGCAACTCGAGTCGGTCCGGCGGGTGATCGTTGTTCCCTACGTTGCGGAGGAGCCGGACATCTCCGCGGTCCCGAACGCCGTCGCCTACCGCGCGTTCGGCACGCCGGGCGGCGCGCTCGAGTTCACGCGGCTGCCGTTCGCGTCGCCGCTGTACGTGATGTATTCCTCCGGGACGACCGGCGTCCCCAAATGCATCGTGCACGGGATCGGAGGCACGCTGCTGCAGCACCGCAAGGAGCACCTGCTGCACGTGGATCTGCAGCCGGAGGACCGCCTTTTCTTCTTCACGACCTGCGGCTTGATGATGTGGAACTGGCTCGTATCGGGGCTCGCGAGCGGCTGCACGCTGATCCTCTACGAAGGGTCGCCTTTCCATCCGGACCGTGACGTGCTCTGGCGCATGGCAGAGCGCGAGCGAATCACGATCTTCGGCACCAGCCCGCGCTATCTGGGCGCGCTCGAGAAGGACGGCGGCACGCCGGCAGAGGATTTCGACCTCTCGCCACTGCGGACGATGCTGTCGACCGGCTCACCGCTCGCACCGGAGCAGTTCAGCTTCGTCTACCGGGCCGTCAAGCAGGACCTGCACCTCGCCTCGATTTCGGGCGGCACGGACATCATCTCCTGCTTCTGCCTCGGCAGCCCCTGGCTGCCGGTTCACGCGGGCGAGATACAGTGTGCGGGACTCGCGATGAAGACCGAGGTGTTGAACGAGTCCGGAGAGGCCGTGCGCGGCGAGCAGGGGGAACTCGCCTGCTCGGCGCCTTTCCCGTCGATGCCGATCGGATTCTGGAACGATCCGGGTGACGAGAAGTACCGGGCCGCGTACTTCGAGCGCTTCCCGAACGTCTGGCATCATGGCGACTTCGCGCTGCAAACCGAACGCGGCGGCTTCGTGATCCTCGGCCGCTCCGACGCGGTGCTGAACCCGGGCGGCGTCAGGATCGGCACGGCCGAGATCTACCGGCAGGTGGAAACACTGCCCGAGATCCTCGAAAGCGTCGCGGTCGGCCAGGACTGGCAGAACGATGTTCGCGTGGTGCTGTTCGTCCGGCTGCGTCCCGGCGCCGCACTGGACGAGTCGCTCGAGAAACGGATACGGGACGCGATCCGCGCCAACACGACTCCGCGCCACGTGCCGGCCCGGATCGTGCAGGTTGAAGACATCCCGCGGACGATCAGCGGCAAGATCGTCGAGCTCGCGATACGCGACGTGATCCATGGACGCGCCGTTAAGAACACCGAGGCGCTGGCGAACCCGCAGGCGCTGGAGCACTTTCGCAATCGGTCCGAGCTGGCGGTGTGAATCGCGCCCGTGCAAGCACCAGATGAGGCGCCGCTGGGCCGTGCATACCGGGAGTCGCTCAAGCGGCACGGTTACACAGCCGACCCGGCCCAGCAGCACGCGGTGGAACGACTGGAGGATCTCCGCCGCCGCCTGCTGCGCTCGCGCGACTCGGACCGCGGCATTGTCGGCAGGTTGCGGCGGCTGACCTCGGGCGGCAGTCCCGAGCTGGTACGAGGCCTGTACCTATGGGGCGGCGTCGGCCGCGGCAAGACCTTCCTGATGGACCTGTTCCACTTGAGCTCGCCGGTGCCGGCGCGCCGCGCGCATTTCCACCGCTTCATGAAGGACGTGCACGCGCGCCTGCGCGCGCTGCGCGATGTCGAGAATCCGCTGGCGCATCTGGCGCGGGAGATGTCCGCAGATTCGAAGCTGCTTTGCCTGGACGAGCTGTTCGTCAGCGACATCGCCGACGCGATGATCCTCGGTGGCCTCTTCGAGGGCCTGCTGGAGAACGGCGCGACGCTGGTGTTCACTTCGAACCTGCCGCCGGCGGGGCTCTACCGGGATGGCCTGCAGCGGGCGCGCTTCCTGCCCGCCATCGCGCTGATCGAGCGCCACTGCGAAGTGCTGCCCGTGGACGGTGGCATCGACTACCGCCTGCGCGAGCTGGAGCAGGCACCGCTTTACCTGACACCGGATGGACCGGACGCGCAACGGGAGATGCAGCGTCGCTTCGAGGCGATCGCCGGGGATAAGGGCAGCGCCGGTGGAGAGCTGGAGGTCGAGGGTCGTGCGATTGCCGTGCGGCGGTGCACAACTGATGTCGTGTGGTTCGATTTCGCCGCGATCTGCGACGGTCCCCGCAGCCAGGCCGACTATATCGAGATCGCGAGTGATTACCACGCCGTCTTCATCTCCGGCGTGCCGCGCTTCGACGCAACGCTGGACAACCAGGCGCGGCGCTTCATCGCGCTGGTCGACGAATTCTACGACCGGAACGTCAAGCTCGTGCTGTCGGCCGCAGTGCCGGCGGAGCAACTCTACCGCGGCGAGCGGCTCGGCTTCGAATTCGAGCGCACGCGAAGCCGCCTGAAGGAAATGCAGAGCCACGAGTACCTCGCGCGGGCCCATCGATCCTGAGGCGCTGGCGCCGGAGCGGGGCCGATCGTTACACTTGCAAGCATTACCGGCCCTGCCCTGCCCCGGGACCTCATGCCGACCAGCCGCAGACAGATCGACCTCGAACGGTTCCTGCCTTACCGCCTCTCGGTATTGAGCAACGAGGTCAGCGCTGCGATCGCCAGCACCTACCAGCACCGTTTCGACCTGAGCATTCCCGAGTGGCGGGTGATCGCGGTGCTGGCCCGCCATGCCGGCCTCTCGGCCCGGGACGTCGCCGAACTCACCTCGATGGACGCCGTCGCGGTGAGCCGGGCGGTGGGTCGCCTGCTCGGCAGCGGCAGGATCCGTCGCGACGTGTCGCAGAGCGATCGGCGGCGCTCG
>DATIRA010000110.1:0-2136 GCA_035470225.1 Steroidobacteraceae bacterium
GCCGGGATACGGGTCAACGACGAGCCCTCCGCCGCACGGGAATCGCGCAGCGGCGAAGGCCGTGAGGTCGCGCTCGAGTTCCTGTCCATCGTCGCGCCCGGCGCGGACTGGGAGCTGACGCCGGAGACCGGCACGCTGACCGTGCAGCCCGGGCGGCTCTACGAAGCGAAGTTCCTGATCCGCAGCCGGGCCGAGGTTCCGGTGACCGGGCAGGCCGTGCCCAGCGTGGCACCGTCCTACACCGCCAAGTACCTGCAGAAGACCGAGTGCTTCTGCTTCACGCCACAAAGCTTCGCCGCGGCTGAGGAACGTGAATTCACGGTGCGCTTCATCATCGATCCCGACCTGCCGCCGCAGGTGGACCGGATGACGCTCGCCTACTCGATGTATACGCTGCCGGGGCAGAAGCTCGCAGCACTGTGACCGAACTGGGGGTCGGCCGTCAGGCCGGCACGTGTCCGAGACAAGACAGGAAGGCTGACGCCGATGGCTCACGCACACACCGCGCACGACGCAGGCAAGTACTACATCCCGCACGGCAGCAAATGGCCGATCGTGGGCTCGGTTTCACTGTTCGTCACGATGTTCGGAGTGGCGATGCTGCTGAACGGCATCAACGTCGCGCCGTGGATCCTGCTGCTGGGACTGCTGGCCGTCGCTTACATGTTCTTCGGCTGGTTCGGCACCGTGATCGGCGAAAGCGAGGGCGGCCTGTACAACGCCGGCGTGGACCGCTCGTTCCGGATGGGAATGATGTGGTTCATCTTCTCCGAGGTGATGTTCTTCGCCGCGTTCTTCGGCGCGCTCTACTACGCCCGGCAGCTGTCTGTACCGTGGCTCGGGGGCGAAGGCTCGAAGTTCATGACGAACCTGTTCCTGTGGCAGGGCTACGAGGGCTCCTGGCCGACGAACGGCCCGGCGCAGGTCGGCGGCGGATTCGAGACGATCCCGGCCTTCGGCATCCCGGCGATCAATACCGCAATCCTGCTGAGCTCGGGCGTGACGCTGACGATCGCCCACCACGCGCTGAAGGCGGGCAACCGCGGAATTCTGAAGGTCTTCCTGGCATTGACGTTCCTGCTCGGATTCCTGTTCGTCGGCCTGCAGGCCGAGGAATACATCCATGCCTACAAGGAGCTGAACCTGACGCTCGGCAGCGGCGTGTACGGCTCGACGTTCTTCATGCTGACCGGCTTCCACGGCATGCATGTGACCGTCGGCGCAATCATGCTGCTGGTCATCTGGCTGCGGGTCATGAAGGGTCATTTCACCCCTGAGCACCACTTCGCGTTCGAGGCCGTCGCCTGGTACTGGCACTTCGTGGACGTGGTCTGGCTGGGCCTGTTCATCTTCGTGTACTGGCTCTGATGCCCCGGCGCCGAGCGCCGGATCGCCCGCAATGATGCAGAACGGCCGCCAGCCGGCGGCCGTTCCAGCTTGCAGACCCGCGACGGATACCGCCGCGGAGGGCTAGGATTCCCCGGTCACCGTCCGACTCCGTGCGGCTCGATCAGGCCGCCCTTCCAGGCGACGAACAACAGCACGAATAGCAGGACGGACAGGGCGATGCGCACGGTCAGCGCGTTCACCATGCGCTTGGACTGGCCCTCATCCTTTACCAGGTGGAACAACCCCGTGCCGAGGCTCGCGACGATGGCAGCAAGGGTCATGACGATGAGTAGCTTGATCATTCGGCGGGCGCATCCGATGCGTCAGCCCTGATTATAGATGAGCTGGCGCATCGGCAATCGCGTCTTCGCGCCGCGCGGCTGGAGCATCGCCGTCACGGCGCTGCTGCTGGCTGCCTTCGTGTCGCTCGGTTACTGGCAGATCGGCCGCTACCGCGAAAAGCAGGGAATGGTCGAGTCCTTCGCCGCCGGCAGCAATACCTCGCTCGAGCTGGGCGCGCAGAGCGTCGCGAAGCTGCCGCGCTACCAGCATGTCCGCGTCCGGGGCGCTTATGATCCGTCGCGGCAGGTGCTGCTCGACAACATGCCGTCCGCGACTGGGCGTCCCGGCTACCGCGTCCTGACACCGCTGCGCCGCACTGTCAGCGACGTACTGCTGATGGTCGATCGCGGCTGGGTTCCACTCGGTGCGACTCGCGAGGATCTCCCCGACGTCTCGGTCCGACCG
>DATIRA010000111.1:0-2865 GCA_035470225.1 Steroidobacteraceae bacterium
GGGCAGCGTCGCGCCGGTCATGATCCGCACGCACTGGCCGGGACCGACGCTTCCCTCGAAGGGCCTGCCGGCCCACGACGTGCCGACGACCGCGAAGCTCCGGCTGCCGTCCGAAGGCAGTTCGTCGGCCGCCAGCGCGTAGCCGTCCATCGCGGAATTTCGATGCGAGGGCACGTCGACGCTGGAGTGCACGTCGGCCGCGAGCACGCGCCCGAGTCCGGCCATCAGCGCGATGCTCTGGTGCTCGCGGACGGGGCGGACCGCCGCGAGGATCCTGTTGCGCGCCTCGTCCAGCTCGAGCACGTGGTCGTGACCCGGGCTGTCGCAGGGGTCGACATCGGGAGGCAGGGGAGGTCGGCTTGCTTCTTTCATGTTTCGTCCGCCAGGGCGCGCCATGCTACCGAGAGGCACCGGGGCGGGAAAGGAGGGAGGCCTCCGCGCGCTGCCGCTCGTCGGGATCATTGATGTTGATGAAGCAGTCCGGGCAGTCGCTCAGGTCGGCCACGGCGTAGTTCAGGTCCTGGAACCAGGCGTCGATCTTCCGTCCGCCGCCCGCGAGAAACGCTTCGAGTCCCGGCCGGAGGCGACGTTCGAGCAGCATGAACACCGGCTGGAGCCGGTTCCCGTCGCTGGCCACGACCAGGTCCGCGCCCGACTCCACGCAGGCCCGGTGCAGCCGGGTCGCAAGGTCGTGTGCTACCAGCGGTGCATCGCAGGGTGCCGTCAGCAGGAACCGGCTGTCCGATTCCTCGAGCCCGCTCAGCACGCCGGCGAGAGGTCCGAGGAATCCCTCGTGCCGGTCGGCAATGACAGCGTGGCCGTAGGCCGCGTAGCGCTCGAGGTTTCGATTCGCGTTGATCAGCACCCGTCCGACCTGGGGTCCTAGTGCCTCGAGTACGAACTCGACCATCGGTCGCCCGGCGAGCTCGACGAGGCCCTTGTCCTTGCCGCCCATGCGGCGACCGAGGCCGCCGGCCAGCACGAGCGCGGTGACATCGGTGAGCGGTGCCGTATTGCGTGCCGCGGCGGATTTCATCGGCACGGATTCTGCCTTCAGGTAGCGGCGCTGTCGCCTGTTTCGCCCGGAAGTGCGTGGGAACTTGGGATCAGTGCGACAAAATGACCCGCCAAGCTGATTCGGTTGGGTCAACTTGTCCCGCAGGCGCCCCTCTGTCAGGATTCGCGACCATGCGGTCATCGCGGGCAGGGGAGCGAATGGCGTGGGGCGATCGACACGAGCGGCCGGGGGATGGGTCGGCCCGTTCGCCGGGTCCGGGTCGGGCCGTTCTGGTGGTCGGCCGCGGCGCCGTCGATGACGGGCGCCTGCGGCGCTCGATGGCCGCGGACCTTGCGGTGCTCGAGGTCGTCGAGGACTTCGCCGCCGCTGAACGGTTGCTGCCCCGCTGTCATTTCGATCTGGTCATCGTCGAATGCCCGTCCGAGCACCACGCTGCGATCGCGTGGATCGCGACGTTGCGGGACTCCGCGGACCCGCCGCGAATCGTCGCGACCGGCGAGAACCGTCCCGCGCTGGAATCGGCAGCCCTCGGCGCCGGGGCGCAGGACTTCCTGCCGCTTCCGCTCGATGCGCGCTCGCTGCGACGGCTGCTGGACGACGCGGCGGGCGATCGAGCGCGCGCCCGTCCTCTGGCGCCGCAGGTCCGTCGGGGGGCGCGACGCCCGGCCACCGAGTTGATCGGTGACAGCGCGGCGATCAGCCGTGTTCGTGAAATCGTCCGGCGGGTTGCGCCGACACCGGCGACGGTGCTGATCGAGGGGCAAACGGGCACCGGCAAGGAGCTGGTGGCCCGGCTGCTGCACAGCGAAAGCGGCCGTCGCGGCCCCTTCGTTCCGGTGAACTGCGGCGCGATCCCGCCGGAACTGATGGAGTCGGAACTCTTTGGTCATTCCAAGGGTGCTTTTACCGGGGCGCATCAGCTTCGCGAGGGTTTGTTCGTCGCGGCGCGCGGAGGGACCTTGTTCCTCGACGAAGTCAGCGAGATGCGCGGCGACCTGCAGGTCAAGCTGCTGCGCGTGCTGGAAGAGGGTGCCATCCGGCCGGTCGGAACGGACAGGGAGCTGCCGATTGACGTGCGGATCGTCGCTTCCGCGCAGCCGGGACTGCGCGAGGGAGTTCGCAATCGGAGCTTTCGCGAGGACCTCTACTACAGGCTCAACGTCGTGCATATCGCACTGCCCGGGCTGCGCGAGCGATCCGAGGACATACCTGCGTTGGTCGAGTACCTGATGGGCCGCGTGGCAGAGGAGTTCGGCATGGATCCCGTGCGCCTCGACGACTCGCAGCTCGCTCGGCTGTGTCGACGGCCCTGGCCTGGCAACGTGCGCGAACTGCGCAATCTCGTCGAGCGCACGATACTGATGGGCTCGCTGCCGCAGACCGAGATTCCCGAGGCGGGCGCCGAGACGGGATTGGACGCGAATCCGGCCGGCTACCCGATCGAGTGGACGCTGGAGCAGGTCAAGCAGGCGCACATCGCGCGCGTGCTGGCGTCGCAGGGCGGCAACCGGACCGCGGCGGCACGCCAGCTCGGCGTGTCGCGCAAGACGCTGGAGCGTCGCCTGGGGCCCGGCGGCCCGCGGCCCGCCGACCCAGACTGAAATCGAGAACCGAGATCGAGGAGTATGCAGCTGATGAGCGCACAGTCATTCGACGAAGAGAAATTCACTGGTGAGATTCGCAAGTTCCTGAAGAAGGTCGGCATTACCTCGCAGATCGAGATCGAGAATGCCGTGCGTGAGGCGCTCGCGAGCGGCCGGCTCGAAACCGCCAAGCCTCTGCAGGCCAGGATGGTGCTGGAGGTGCCGGGAGTCGGCCTGCGTCACACGATCGAGCACCAGTTGACG
>DATIRA010000112.1:0-2304 GCA_035470225.1 Steroidobacteraceae bacterium
CGGGAACACCACCACCTCGAGACCATGACCGGCGTGACGCTGGCCGAGAACCGGCGCATGGTCGGTCTCGCGAAGTCGCTGGGCTTCGATGTACGGATGGATCCCGAAGACGCCCATCTGGTCCTGATGCAGCGCGATCTACGGGGCAGGTTGCAATGACGTTCGGCTGCCCCAACCGCCATTCACCTGCCGGACAGCCTCATCGAATGTAACGGACCGTCGGCTTGCCGTCGCCCGGGCAGAGGACTAGGCTCGAATCGCTTGCCTGACGATGGGGACATCTCGATGCCGACCGACTCTTCCGCAATGCGGTTTCGCTGCGTGCTCGCCTTCGCGGCGCTGCTGATCGCGCCGCTGGCGCTCGCAGATGTCGTCCAGGGCGTCGTGACGCCCGGCGGCGCCGAGGTCGTGATCCGCGACGCCGGCGGCAAGGAAGTCGCCCGGGTTGCGGCGGGCCCGTTCCAGGTCTGGCTGCCGACGGGCTCCTACGAGGCCGAGTGCCTGACCGCTGGCAAGGGCCGGAAGATCAAGGTTCGCAGCCTGTCGCAGCCGACGTCGGTGAAGATCGACTGCCGTTGAGGACCCGCGGATGAGCAACGTTCCTGGATCCTCGAAGCCAGGCGGCGAGGAACGCAGCCGGATCGAGTTCTGGGCCAACATCCTGAACAAGCTGGCGGTGCCGATCATGTCGGTGTCCGCGACGATCCTCGGCACCTGGCTTACGCTGACGATCTCGGAGCGCAACAACGCCCGCGCGATGATCAACCAGCGCGAGCAGGCGGAGAGCAACCTGCGCTCGAACATGTTCAGCCAGCTCGTCAATCCATTGATCGACCAGAGCCGGGCGGCGGCGGCCGATGGCGCGGCCGGGGACGCCGCGGCCGAGCGGGCCCGGGCCGACCGTCTCACACTGCTCGCCGAGCTGCTCGCACTGAATTTCCACGAGCACTTCGAGCTCGGCCCGCTGCTGCGCTACGTCGAGCGGCTCGATCAGCAGAGCGAGCAGAATCGCCGCACGCTGCGCTCGGTCGCGCGGCGCGTGACGGGCCGGCAGATCGCGATGCTCGGCCAGTCTCACGACGGCGGCTGTCCGAGCGAGCCGGACCGGGGCACCTTCTTCGAGGAAATCTGGCTGGAGGCCCCGGTCGCGGAGCCACCGAGCGGGCAGCGCTGCTTCCTCTATGCGGCGGAGGAGGGGGCCGATTCGACGACGCCGGAGCTGGCCTGCAGCGCCGGGCAGCCGGACCTGTCGCGCACGATCAAGCCGCTCGTCGCGGTCTCGCCCGACTGCCGTGACCGGCTGGTCATCTCGCTGGGCGACCTGGACTGGACCCGGGAGACCGTCGGCGTCGAGATCTTCGTGCAGTCGAGGAAGCAGCGTGGCGATTCCTGGGAATCCTCGCCGCAGGAGTCGCAGATGGAATTCACGCTGTCCCCGTACTCGCTGCCGTTCTCCGACAACAGCCTGCTGCGCAGCGGCAATCGATTCGGGCTCTATATACGGCAGGTGGAGCAGCCGAAAGAGACCTGCGAGCTGCCGGACTGCGATCCGGGCCAGAGCGAGCCGCGCTGGATGCGGCTCTCGTTCATCTGGTTCCCGACCGACTTCTTCCCGCCGCGCGAGCGTCCCACCGACTTCGCGGCGATCCAGAAAGCCCTGAAGCTGAGCCGCCAGTAGCCGCCCGCAAGCGGCGGCCGGCGGCCGCTCACTCGAGCAGGTCGAGCGCGACCGCGTCCGCGCGCCGCGAGGCCCTCGAGGCCGGTGCCCCGGGCCCGAAGGCCTTCGGCGGCACCGTGCGCGGCGCCGTCGCAAGCCAGTTGCGCATGGCCTCGCGCGCCGCTTCGACCAGCGCGTTGCGCCGCGCCTCGCTCATGTCGAACTCGGTCGTGCCGAAGCCCTTGGCCGGCAGGCGCACGATCAGCTCGCCGTGCTCCTCGATCACGCGCTTGTCGTGCGCGGTCGTCGCGGTGTCGATCAGCCGGCCGATGCGCGTGACCAGCGCGAACTCGGCCAGCGCGCTCGGCGGCTTCGCGGACGCGCCCGGGGCGGCGCCAGCGACTTCCAGCGCCTCGTCGATCATCAGTCCGAGCACCGGCGTGTTCTGCTTCTGGCCCATCACCTTGGTCACCTTCGGCTCCGCCGAGATGAACAGCTCGAGCGGGAAGTTCGAGAGCATGCCGCCGTCGACCACGCCGTGGCCGGCGATGTCGCGGCCGCGGTAGCTGCCCCATTCGGGTCGCCAGCTGACCTCGTTCCACACCAGCGGGATGCTCATCGACATCCGCACCGCATAGACGACCGGG
>DATIRA010000113.1:0-2509 GCA_035470225.1 Steroidobacteraceae bacterium
TCGCAGTTCAACGACGGGACGACGATCTGCGGGCTCGGGGACGCGGCCGGGTACGCCTGCAGCGGCATCCTCGACAAGTTCCGCGACGAGTTCGAGTACTACATCGAGCACAAGCGCTCGCGCTACGACGGCAACCTGGAATGACCGAGATCTTCATCAACGGCCACCCCGTCGAGGCGCGCGACGACCAGACTGTACTGCAGGTGGCGCTCGAGAACGGGTTCTACATCCCGTACTTCTGCTGGCATCCGCAGCTGTCGATCGCCGGCAACTGCCGCATGTGCCTGGTGGACGTCGAGGGCCGTGGAATCGACATCGCCTGCAACATGCCCATCAGCAAGGGCATGAAGGTGCTGACCGACTCCGACGACGTGAAGGCGCACCGCAAGGCGATATTGCAGTTCATCACGCTGAACCACCCGGTCGACTGCGGCATCTGCGACAAGGCCGGCGAATGCTCGCTGCAGGACTACTACTACGAGTACAACGGCGAACCCTCGCTGTCGCGCGACCCGAAGGTCCGCTCGACCAAGTTCTACAATCTCTCGAACCGGATCCTGCTCGACAACGAGCGCTGCATCCTCTGCCTGCGCTGCACGCGCTTCACGCACGAGATCTCCAAGTCGATGGCGCTCGGCGTCGAGCGCCGCGGCGACGTCTCGAACATCCGACCGGTCGAGGACCGGCCGCTGGCCGAGGACCCGTACTCGGACAACATCATCGACATCTGCCCGGTCGGAGCGCTGCTCTCGCGGCAGTTCCTGCACAAGGCCCGCGTCTGGTACCTGAAGCCGACGCGTTCGGTGTGCCCGGGCTGCAGCCGGGGCTGCAGCATCAACATCTGGCACCGCAAGCCCGAATGGTTCGTCCAGTCGCTGGACCAGTCGCAGAACGTCAGCATCGCGCGGGTCACGCCGCTCGAGAACCCGGCCGTGAACGGACCGTGGATCTGCAACAAGGCACGGGACCTCGCGCGGATATTCGAGCGCACGCGTGCCGACGAGCCGATGCTGAAGGGCCGGCCCGTGACGATGGCCGCGGCCATCGACGAGGCCCGGCGGCTGATCGGCGCGGCCCGCCACCCGGTCGCGCTGGTCTCGAGCTGGGGCTCGAACGAGGAACTCGACGCGTTCAAGAGGTTCCTGGGCGAGGTCTTCCACGGCTTCGTCAAGCAGGACTGGCAGCCCGAGCAGGGCGAGCGCATCGAGGACGACCTGCTGATCCGCGCGGACAAGAACCCGAACACGACGAAGGCCCGCGAGCTGTTCGGCACGGCGGAGCCGACCTTCAGCGACGGCACGGATCTGGTGCTGGTGTGGGGTGAGGGCTTCGACTTCGCGCGCATCCCGGCGCGGGCCCGCGTGATCTTCCTGAATTCCTACCTGGCGCCCGAGAACGGGCATGCCGACGTGTTCCTGCCGATCAGCATCCAGACCGAGCGAAGCGGGCACTACACCAACTTCGAGGGCGTCGTGAGCGCCTTCGAGCCCTGCTTCCCGAAGAAGGAGACCGTCGCGGACGCCGAGGCGTTGTTCAAGTCACTGGCCGCGCCGGCCCGGGGTCACCCGTGATGGCACCGCAGGACCTCTCGATCACGCTCGTCTACATCGGCTACGCGCTCGCGGTGCTGCTGACCTTCGGCGCCGTGCTGACCTGGGTGGAGCGCAAGCAGGCGGCGATCATGTCGGACCGGATCGGCGCCAACCGCGCGTACCTGCGGATCCCGTTCACGCAGGTCAAGCTGATCTGGCTGGGACTGTTCCACGGCATGGCGGACGGGCTGAAGCTGCTGCTGAAGGAGGATTTCCGCCCGCTCGCCTACGACAAGCTGGCCTATGCGCTCGGCCCCTGGCTCGCATTCACGCCGGTCGTGCTCGTCTTCGCGGTGATCCCTTTCGGCGGCACGCTCGACCCCGGACGGCTCATCCCGGGCCTCGCCGACTGGTTCGGTGGCCGCAGCTACCCGATGCAGATCGCCCCGATCGACGCGGGCCTGCTGATCGTGTTCGCGTTCAGCGGCATCTCGATCATCGGCGCGATGCTGGCCGGCTGGTCTTCGGACAACAAGTTCTCGCTGCTCGGCGCGCTGCGCGCGGGCTCGCAGCTGATCTCCTACGAGCTGGTGATGGGCCTGACCGTGCTGGGCCTGATCCTGATCTACGGGACCGTCGAGCTCGACTCGATCGTCCGCCAGCAGTCCGGCACCGTGCTCGGTTTCCTGCCGGCCTGGGGCATCGTCTACCAGCCGATCGCGGCACTGCTGTTCCTGACCGCCGGCATCGCGGAGAACAAGCGCATCCCGTTCGACCTGCCGGAGGCCGAGTCGGAGCTGATCTCGGGTTACTTCACCGAATACAGCGCGATGAAACAGGGCATGTTCATGCTGTCCGAGTTCATCGAGATCGCGATCATCGCGGCGCTGTTCACGACGCTGTTCCTCGGCGGCTACAACCTGCCCTGGCTGACCGACGCGGGCTTCGTCTTCCCGGGCGGGCACGTCGTCGAGCTG
>DATIRA010000114.1:0-5978 GCA_035470225.1 Steroidobacteraceae bacterium
GACAAGCTCCGGCGTCTGCTCCAGGTACCAGGGTGCGACGTGCTGGTGAACCGGTGCGCCCGGGTCCCCGAACGCGGGCTTGTCGAACGTTGCATAGAGCACGACCAGCGTCGCGGCGACCACGACCGCCAGCGACAGCCAACGGTGCGGCGTCGGCGCGCGTTCCGACTCCGAGGTCAGCGCCAGCGCGCCGAGGAACAGCACGGTGGAAATGCCCGCGCCGACCGCGGCCTCGGTCAGCGCGACGTCGGCCGCGTCCAGGATGAAGAAGTTGGCGGCGATCAGCAGGCTGAAGATCCCGAGCAGCATTACCGCCACGAACAGGTTCCGCGTCCGGACGATGGCCACGGCCGTGATCACCAGCAAGGTCAGCAGCAGCACGCCGAACAGGACGGTCACGTCGGGTCTTCCAGGTCGGCTGCGCTGCCCGCGCTCGGCTTGATGCCGGCCAGCAGCGCCGCGTTGGCCAGCGCGTAGGACGCGGTCGGGCTGGTGACCAGCAGGAACAGCAGGATCGCCGCCAGCTTCACGGTCACCAGTGACAGGCCTCCCTGGATCATCACGCCCGCGATCACCAGCACCGCGCCCATCGTGTCCGTGACGCTGGCGGCATGCATGCGCGTGTACAGGTTGGGCATGCGCAGCGCGCCGATGCCGCCGACCAGCACGAACCCGCCACCGGAGGTCAGCAGCACCCAGCTCAGGATGTCGAGCACCAGCTTCATCGAGCCGGTTCCTCCGGTTCCTGTTGCCGCTCGCGGCGTTGCGCGCGCGAGCGGAAGAACTCAAGCACCGCCAGCACGCCGATGAAGTTGATCAGCGCGTAGGCCAGCGCGAGGTCGAGGAAGTCGGGACGCCCGTACTGGAAGGCGATCACCGAGAGCAGCAGCACGGTCTTCGTGCCGAACATGTTGACCGACAGCACGCGGTCGTAGACGGTCGGACCCATCACCGCCCGCGCGAGCGCGAGCGCCATCGTCACGACCAGCGCGAGCGCAACGGCGAAATACATATCAATCGTTCCTCAACGCCGCCACGCGACGGTCCATTTCGCCGCCCAGCACGTCGCTTGCGCCCGCCTGCGTCAGGGCATGAACGACGAAGTGCCCGTCCGTGATCTGGATCGTCAGCGTGCCCGGCGTCAGTGTTATCGAGTTACCCAGCAGTGCCCGGTCCGTAGCCACTTTGCAGCGGGTCTCGAACTCGGCGACCGTCGGGCTGATCGGCAGTCCCGGGCTCAATACGACGCGGGTCACGTCGAGGCTCGAGCGCAGCACTTCCCGCGCCAGCCAGCCCCAGTAACGCACCAGCCGCAACAGGAACCGGCCGTCCAGGAAATGCGTGTCCTTCAGGCGCATCCGGTAGTCGAGGTAAACGACGAGGATGCTGGAGAAGACGCCGAGGCCCAGCAGAAGAGGCTTCAGGTAACCCGACCACAGCACCCAGGCCAGCATCAGCACGGCGGCAAGGATTGCGTACCGCGTCCAGTGCATCGCGGCGGTGGTTTGCGGTTCATTGCGGCCCGTGTTCATGACGTGAAGCGTGCTTTCGTCAGGATCATTCGCAGGGGTAGTGGGTCAGCAGCGTCGCGTAGACCAGCTCGCGCGCCAGATCATGGGCCGCGGTCAGCTTCGGGTCGGAGGAGTCCTCTACCACGTGTTCCACCACTTCCTGCAGCGGTACCGGGTCGCCGAGGCAGTACCCGGCGTATGACGTGGCACCGTAGCGCTCGAGGCGGGTGCCCAGGCGCGTGCGCATGGCGCGTTCGCTGAACGTTTCTTCCTTCTCGTATTCGCCGGCCATGCTGCTCATCACCCGGGCGTCGGTCGCGACTGCACCGTCGATGAAGCCCTGGATGTAGCGTATGCAGAATGCCCGGTCCTCGGACGCGGTATCGTCGTGGTACTTCTCGCAGTGCGACACCAGCTCGGCCGTCGTCAGGGCTTCGACGGCGCCAGCCGACGGCGCGAGCAGCAGTGCGCCGACGGCCGCCGTGCAGAGTGTCTTCGTCATGTCTGGTTCTCCTTCAGGGCGCAACTCCGGCGGACGCGCTTCGACAGCGCGACATCGTATGACAACCCCGCCTGGATTACAGGGTGTCCCGGCATTTTGTCGCGGATCCGGCGCGTATGTTGTCGCGCAGGCGCGCGGCGGGTATGGTTCGCGCAAGCCGACCAAATACGGCTGAGTGAACGACCCGGGATAGGGGCCGGGATCTCGCGCCTGTCATCCTGGCTGCGGGACCTGGCCGGGAGGATAAAGAGCCATGCGAACGATAGTCAGCCTGCTGCCAGCTCTGCTGCTGGCGATGCCGGCCGCGGTGATAGCGGAGGACGCGCGGTCGATAATGCGCAAGATGGGGGAGCAGCAGATTGCCCGCTGGAGTGGCGTCAACAGCTATGCCGTGGATCAGCTGGTGATGGGCAATCGCATCACGCAGACCTACGAGAAGTTCGAGATACAGGGCGCCGACGGCAAGACCTATCCTGCCTTCCGCCTCGTGGGTCAGAGGAGCGGCTCGGGCGAGTGCGCCAGCTTCCTGGACAACTATGCGATGGGTGCGGAGATGCTGGGCGAGGCCCACGCGAGCGAGGTCGAGCGGCAGATGCAGCAGGCAGGTCTGCCACCGGGCCTGCTGAAGGCGACGGGTTCGGATCCCTGGGCCACGATGGACTCGAGGGTGATGATGGGCGGCGTGGCAGAATTTGCCCGCGCAGGCGCCGAGGCCGAGCGTAACCGGAGCGACGGGCGCGCGGAGGCCATGGCCTCGGCGCAGGACATCGAGGAATTCGCCAGGCGCGCGAAGCTGGTCGGCCAGGAGTCGGTCGATGGCCGCGAGGCCTTTCACCTGGTGGCCGACGGCCTCAACCGGACCCAGCAGGCCGACGGCCAGGAATTCACGTTGAACACGATCAACCTGTGGGTGGACACGCGCGAGTACGTGCCACTGCGGATGAAAATCGACGGTGTTGCGAAGTCGGCATCTGAGTCGCGGCCGATCACGATTGAAAAGTTCGACAGCGACTACCGGACCGTCCCCGGCAGCACGATGTACGAGCCCTACCGCCAGGTGATGCGGCTCTCGGGCATGCTCGATGCCGCGCAGCGTGCCGAGATGGCCGATGCGCAGAAGCAGTTCGCTGAGATGGAACAGCAGCTGCAGCAGATGCCGCCGGCACAGCGCCAGATGGTCATGCAGCAGATGGGACCGCAGATGGCGATGATGAAGCAGATGGCCTCGGGCGGCGGTTTCGAGATGACGACCGAGGTGCAGCAGATCGTGGTCAATCCCGCTGCAGCACCGGCGGGCCAGGCGGGCGGGCCCTGCGCGCCGACCGGCTTGAGCGCCGCGCCGGCTGCTCCGGCGAACCCCGCGACCGTGGCGGTGGCCCCCCAGAGCCCCGAGGCTGCGAAGGCCGCGCAGGAGGCGTGCCTGAAGGAGAAGATCCAGCAGGCGCAGGCCGCGCAGCAGAAGAAGCGCGGCATGGGCAAGTTGCTCGGTGCGGTGGGCCGCGCCGCGTCGTTGCTCGGCGAGGCCGATCTTGCAAGAACCGTCAACGATCTTTATTCGGCTAACGCGACCGCCGCGGACCTCGCCGACGCGGCCCGCGACCTCGGCCTGACGGAGGACGAAATCGCGGAGTGCGGTAAGTAGGCCCAGCGGGTCGTCGCTGTTCGACGCCGGTGCAGAACGAGAGCTCCGGCGGCGTGGCGCGGATGCCAGCTGACGCGGGCGAGCCATGCGGCAAGTGGCGATGCGGCGTGATCCGCCCTGCACCACGTCGAGGAGTAAATCGCGATGAGTAACCTGGTCCATGAACTCGTGATCGAGACGATGCGGCGCTCGCTCGGTAACCTCGACGCGATCGTGACGAAAGCCGAGTCGTACGTAGCGGGCGACGACAACCTGGATGCCGACACGCTGCTGCACGCGCGGCTCTATCCAAACATGCGACCGTTCATCTTCCAGATCCAGGTGGCCACCGACACGGCCAAGGGTGCCGCGGCGAGGCTGGCCGGGCGGGACGTGCCATCGTGGCCGGACGAGGAACAGACGTTCGGAGACGTGCACGCGCGCCTGAAGAAGGCGATCGATTTTCTCGCGAGCTTTGCGCCAGAGGACTTCGAGGGAGCCGAGAAGCGGGAGATCAAGCTTCGGCTTGGGCCGCATGCGATCGACTTCACCGGCAGCAGCTACATCTCGAGCTTCGTGCTGCCGAATTTCTTCTTCCACGCGACGACCGCCTACGACATCCTGCGGCACAACGGGCTGGCGATCGGGAAGACGGATTTCCTGGGTGCATGATTGTTCGGGTACGGCCCGTGCCGTCCCTGTAGCGTGGTGGGCAGGGGACGGCCAACAGAGTCAGGGAGGCGAGATCGTGCCTCCGGTCTTCGTCATGCACATCGCAGCAAGGCGGACTAGTTGCTAGCGTGCGGGTCGCGCTCGCGCCGTCGCGAGAAACACGGGATAGGTCCGGCCGTCCTCCCGGGTAACCTCGGCGGCGGTCTGGAAGCGCACCGCCTCGAAACCGGCCGCCTCGAGCTTGCGCCCGAGCTCTTCGCGATCGAAGCCGTGGTGGTATACGCCCACGGTATCCGGCGGATGGAAGCTCCCGTCCTCGGTGTCGAGATCCGCTAGCGCGAGCTGGCCACCGGGCTTCAGGTGTTCGCGGAACCGGCCGAACAGCCGGTCGGTGTCCTGCACGTGATGCAAGGCCATGGCGCTGACGATGGCATCGAACTGCTCGCCGAGCGGCTCGATGAGGATGTCCTGGCAGCGCGGCTCGACAACGTCCCGCAGTTCCTGCTTCTCCGCGAGGGACTCCAGCATCGACGGCGAGGTATCCACGGCGACGACCTTGGCGACCAGCGGCGCGACGTGCGAAGTCAGCAGGCCCGTGCCGGCGCCGAAGTCCATGACCTGCATCCCGTCATCCCAGTCCAGGCTGCTCCGCAGCAGCGGCCCGACCGCCGCTGAGATCTGCAGCGGAACCGGGCGGGTGTCCCAGTCTGTGGATTTGTCCGCGAAGTGGTCTTTCTGCATGCGTGTCATCTTAGCGGAGCAACCGACGCCGGGTCCGCGTCCGGTCAGTCCTCGCGCTTCAGCAGCGCCGCCAGGTCGGCGAAAGGGGTATGGGTGGCGCCGGCGGCCGGGGCGTCCCGTTTCAGGGATGACTGCGCGGCTTCGAGCTGGCGCTGGTGCTCGTTGTCGTGGCAGTACAGGCAGAGCAGTTCCCAGTTGCTGCCGTCCAGCGGGTTGTGGTCGTGATCGTGGTTCCTGTGGTGGACGGTGAGTTGGTGGACGTTGGTGTGGTCGAACTCGCGTGCGCAGCGGCCGCAGATCCACGGGAACATTTTGAGGGCCTGACCGCGATAGCTCTGCTCGCGAGCATCGCGTGCGCGACGGGCGTCGGCGACGACCCGGTCGAGGCGGGCCTGGTCGGGTTCGACGCGCTTGCGGGTGGGCATGAGGGATTCTGGCGCGGGGAGGTTGAAAAGGGGAAGAGTTGGCGCTTGCCGGGGGCCAGCCTCGGTCATCGGCGGTTCGTCACTCTGCACCCGCTCGACCGGGCAAGAAAAAACCCCAACCGAGACCGGGCGGGGTTTCGTTATTGGTGGAGGCGGCGGGAATCGAACCCGCGTCCGCAAGCCCTACATTCCAGGACCTACATGCTTAGCCATCTCTTTGATTCTCGTCGGACGCTACCCGAGCGGCAGGGAAGACGTACGACCAGCTCAGGAACGTTTTAGCGGGCCGGCCCTCAGCACACCGGAACCGCGAGCTTGTGAGCGCGTCCCCCGGATCTGGATGCACAAGCACATGCCAGTCGGAGGTTAGGCGGGATTAAGCCGCCAGAGCGTAGTTGTCGTCGTTGGCAACTAAAAGTTTGCAAGTGGTTTAACGAGGAGCCTTGCACCTCGGCATGCACCTGGAGTTTCGCGACCCACGTCGAAACCGGTCGCCCCCCAGTTCG
>DATIRA010000115.1:0-6227 GCA_035470225.1 Steroidobacteraceae bacterium
CACCGCTGTCGCTCGGGATCAGCGGACTGTACGCGGACGACAGCTACTCGCGATCGGAGATCGGCCTGCAGAGCGCGCGCACGAGCCGCATCTCAGGTGACCTCGGCTATGCGTTCAACGAAAAGAATTCCGCCTACCTGCACGCGGGCTACGAGACGATCGACGCCAGGCAGCGCGGCAGCGAGATGTACTCCTCGCCGGACTGGAAGGCCTTGCGCGAGGACGAGTTCACGACGGCGGGCGTCGGCTTCAGGAGCGAGTCGATCGCGACGAACTTCGACCTCGAGCTCGATTACACCTACGGCAAGTCGAACGGCGCGACCGACGTGGTGGCGACGTTCAGCCCGGGCGGCAAGTTCCCGGATCTCGAGACCGAGCTGAACCGCTTCAAGGCCGACCTGACCTACCGCGCCAGCGAGCGACTGGACGTCGTGTTCGGCTGGTGGTGGGAGAAGTTCGACAGCAAGGATTGGTCGCTCGCGGGCGTCCAGCCGGCGACGATGCCACAGGTGCTGGCCTTCGGCGCGGATCCCTACAATTACGACGTGAACGTGTTCTCCGTTTCGGCGCGCTACTACTTCGGCAAGCGCCACGGCGTCGAGTCGGCGGAAGAGGCCGAGTAACGGCGCGGTCAGCGGCGGTCGGCCGTGGTCGCCCGCCGGATGATCGAGCGCGTCATGCCCTTGAAGATGAACAGGTGCGCGGGCACCAGCACGTACCAGTACAGAAGCCCCAGCACGCCGGCGGGGTGCCAGTAGGCGGTCGCATTGACCGACGCGCCCTGGCCCCCCGGTTCCGGCCGGACCACGAACTCGAGCACGCCCGCGCCGGGCGCCTTCATTTCCATCAGCAGCGTCAGGCGCCGGTCCGGCTCCAGCGCGATCACGCGCCAGGAATCCACGACGTCGCCGATCCGCAGCTCCGTCGGGTGCCTGCGCTCGCGACGAAAGCTCGGTCCGCCGACCAGCCAGTCGAGCACGCGGCGTATCCACCACAGGTAGTCGGCGAAGAACCAGCCGTCCTCGCCGCCCACGGTGCAGACGACGTCGAACACTGCCGCGGCCGAGGCCGTGCCGGTCGCGGTCGCTCCGGCGCGCTTCGCATAGAACCCGTACTCGGGCCGGAAGTTCCGGCAGGCGATCGCGCCCTCGACCCAGCGTGCGATCGTCTCGTGGCGGCGGTCGGCGTCGATAGCGGCCCGGATGGACTCTTCGAGTCCCATCAGCCGTCGCGGCACGAGCCGGCGGATCTCCGAGTCGTCGGCGACGAAATCGTGCTCGAGACCCTCGACCAGCGCCCTTGCGACGTTGGTCGGCACCGACGTGATCAGGCGCAGCCAATAGGATGACAGCCGGGGCGTGAGCACCGGCACCGAGAGGATGCGGGGCCTACGGCCGACCTGCCGGCCGTAGCACTGCATGATCTGCTCGTAGCTGACGGCCTCGGGTCCACCGACGTCCAGGATCCTGCCCGCGGCCTCCTCGAGCTCCGGCAACGCGACCAGGTAGGCGAGCAGGTCCGGCAGCGCGATCGGCGTCGAGCGGGAACGCACCCAGGACGGCGTGATCATCGCGGGCAGGTGGTTGACGAGGTCACGGATCACCTCGTAGGCGGCCGATCCGGGGCCGATGATCATTCCGGCGCGGACCTCGGTCACCGGCACGATGCCCTGGCGCAGCACGTCGCCGGTCTCGGCGCGGGACCGCAAGTGCTCGGAACGGGGATCCGGCGGGATCAGTCCCCCGAGGTAGACGATGCGCCGCACGCCGGCCTCGGCTGCGGCAGCCGCAAAATTGGCTGCCGCTTCCCGGTCGATCCGGCCGAATTCGCGACCCGCCGCCATCGAGTGGACGAGGTAGTAGGCGACATCCACGTCGGCGAGTGCGTGCCTGAGCGTCGCCGGATCGAGCGCGTCGGCGGTGACGAGTTCCACGTCCGGCCAGCGGCGACCCTCGAGCACCTCGATGTTGCGTGCCGTGGCTCGCACGCGCTTGCCGGCCTCGAGCAGGGCCGGCACCAGGTTGCTGCCGATGTATCCGCTGGCGCCGAAGACCAGGTTGAGCGGGAGGGCGTCCTGGCTCAAGGGTCTTCGGTCAGGCGAACGCAGCGCCCAGGATCATCAGGACCGAGCCCGCCATCTGCAGCCCGAGCGTCATCTCGATGCTCTTCGTCAGCGCCGCGCGGCCGACCGCCACGTCGCCGATACCCGCCGAGGCCTTGAATCCACCTGCGGCGATCACGGCGCCACCGACCGCGACCCACCACGGCATCAGTCCGGTCACGGACAGCCCGAGCAGGCAGGCGAAGGCCACCAGGTGCAGCAGGCGGTACAGTTGCCGCGCCCCGTCGGTACCGAGCCGGACGACCAGCGTCCGCTTGCCGCTCGCCTCGTCCGCCCGCCGGTCGGGCACCTCGTTGATCAGCAGGATCAGCGTCACCCACAGGCCCACCGGCAGCGCCACCAGCATGCTCGCCCAGTCCAGCACGCCGCTCTGCAGCCAGGCGGCGCCGCACACGGGCAGCAGGCCGAAGGCGATCGTGATGCAGGCCTCCCCGATGCCCCTGGCACTCAGGCGCAGCGCGGAGATGGAATAGAGCACGCCGATGCAGATGCCGGCGAGCCCGAACAACAGTACCAGCGGACCCTTCAGAACCGCGAGCACGACACCGAGCGCCGTGGCCAGCGCAATCAGCGTCCAGCCGAGCCGGTTCATGTCCCGGCGGCTCATGATGCGGTTCTGAATGAAGCGCGAGCCTCCGGTGTAGGGGTAGATGCGCTCGACGTTGGCCGGGTCGCCGCCCGATTCATCGTCACCGACGTCGTTGATCACATTGCTGGCGGCATGCACAAGCGCGGTGGCCAGCAACGCGAGCAGCGCGACGATCCAGTCGATCCGTCCCGCGACGGCGTAACCCCAGGCCGTGCCGACCATCACCGGCAGCACGGACGCGGTCAGGAACTTCGGCCGCGTCGCCAGGAACAGTCGCCGGGCTTGCCCGCCCAGGCCGCCTCCGGCGAAATCCTCGAGCCTCGGTTCGATGGGTGTTGCGAATTCCTTGGCCATGCTCCACATCCCGGCGGATTGAAGCGCCGCACGCTATCGAGCGCGGGTGGTGCGGTCAAGTGCGGGCGGGCGCCGGGGCGCTTCAGTCCTGGTTCCGTCCAGCCATGCGTACGCGCAGCGCTTCCTCCTGATCCAGCGCGTCGAGTTGTTCCTCGATGAACTGCAGCGACGAGTCGATCTCGGGAAGCAGCACCTTCTCGAGCGCCCGGGCACGACGCTCGGTCCGGACATACTCCTCGACCAGCCGGCGGAGGTTCCCGGCGCAGGCCGCCAGTGCCGCCTGCTGCCGGATCAGTTCCCGAAAAGCCGCTGCCGAGGCCCGTACCTCCGGAGTCGGCCTGAGCGGGGGCGCCACCGGGCCCTCTTCGACGAGTTCCAGCTCGGCCTCGATAAGGTTGGTGCCCAGGAATCCACGCCGCTCCCATCGCAGCAGCGACTGCGACAGCTGCTGCGGTGGCTCGACGGTGAGCTCGTCGAGTCCGTGCACCCCGAGTGCCGCCTCGAAGGCTGTCCGCGCACGCTCCTCGAGCGCCTGTGCCTCCTGCTCGAGCACCTCCATCCGGCGCAGCTGCCGCAGGATCTCGCCTGCGAGCAGCATCCGCTTCTCGTCCAGAAGTTCGTAGCCTTCCTGCACCAGCCGCCGCTCGTCCTTCAACTCGAGGAAGGCGACCCGGGTGGCCAGCACTTCGCCGACGCCCTCAGGCATCGAGCGGCTCGCGGAGGTGACGCTTGATCTGGGCCGTCGACAGGCGCGTGAGTTCTGTTTCCGGCAGCCCGCGCAGGATCTGCCAGCCGACGGACAGGCTGTCCTCGAGCGTGCGCGGCGCCGTCTGGTGCAGGAATTGCTCCTCGAATCGCTGCCCGAAGGCCAGGAACTGCCGGTCCGACTCCGGCAGGCCCTGCTCGCCCATCACGCTCGCAAGGACGCGAACCCGCATCGCGCGCGCGTAGGCAGCGAACAGCTGGTGCGCGAGCGCGGGGTGATCCGCGTCGGTGAATCCTTCACCGATGCCGGCGTCCATCAGTCGCGACAGGCTGGGCAGTACCTTGACCGGAGGATAGATGCCGCGGCGGTCGAGCTCCCGGTCGAGCACGATCTGGCCCTCGGTGATGTAGCCGGTCAGGTCGGGGATCGGGTGCCCGATGTCGTCGCCGGGCATCGTCAGGATGGGCAGCTGGGTCAACGTGCCCGGCCGGCCCTTGATGCAGCCCGCCCGCTCGTACAGCGACGCGAGGTCCGAGTACATGTACCCCGGGTAGCCCTTGCGGCCGGGGATCTCGCCGTGGCTCGCGGACACCTCACGCAGCGCCTCGCAGTAGTTGGTCATGTCCGTCATGATCACCAGCACGTGCCGGCCCTCGACGAACGCGAGGTATTCCGCCGCGGTGAGCGCGAAGCGCGGCGTCAGCAGGCGCTGCATGCCCGGCTCGTCGGCGCGGTTCAAGAAGATCGCCGTGTGGCCGAGCGCGCCGCTCGCTTCCATCGAGCGACGGAACTGCTCCGCCGTGTCGTGCGGAACCCCGATGCCGGCGAAGACCACCGCGAAGGCTTCCCCGCGCTCGTCACGCAGCCTCGCGCGCTGCGCGATCTCGGTCGCGAGCCGGTCGTGTGGCAGTCCGCCCACCGAGACCAGCGGCAGCTTCTGTCCGCGCACCAGGCTGTTGAGCAGGTCGATCGAGGACACGCCCGTCTCGATGAAATCCTGCGGCAGGTCCCGCCAGGCCGGGTTGATCGCACGGCCGTCGATCCGCAGTCTCTCGCAGGCGGCCACCGGGGGTCCGCCATCGGTCGGTCGTCCCATGCTGTCGAAGACGCGACCGAGCAGGTTCGGGCCCACGTCGAACAGCAGCGGCTCCGGGTGTATCCGCAGCCGGCTGTCGGCGAGCGCGAGGCCCGCGGTCGACTGCAGCACCTCGATCACCATCGAGTCCGCGTCCAGCGCGGCGACGCGCCCGAGCCGGGTGCGGCCGTCGCTGCCCTCGACCTCCACTGCGGCGTTCAGGCCGACCCGTGCCGCGCGGCGCGCAAACAGCAACGGCCCCTCGATCCTGTTCACGCAACCCTCGAAGACGAGCTCAGTGAGCATGGCCGGCTCCCGATTCCAGCGCGTCGAACTCGTAGTCGATCTGCCGGGTCAGCTGCTGCAGCTTGCGGATGTCGTCCTCGCCGAATTCCTCGCCGAGCCGTTGCAGCTGCCTGAGCACCGGCAGCGCCGTGAGCCGCTGCGGCTGGACCCCTGCCTCGACCGCCGCCTCCGCCCGGTCCGTGAAGTGCAGCAGCACGCCGAGCATCGCGATCTGCCGCTTCGGTGAGCAGTAGCGATCCACTTTCGAGAACGAGGACTGGCGCAGGAAGCCGTCGTTGACGAGGTCGGCGCAGAGCAGCGTCAGCTGCTGGCGGGCCGGCAGCGCATCGCGGCCGACGATGCGCGCCATGCGCTCGAGGTGGACCTGGTTCTCAAGCAGCTCGAGCACGCGCTGGCGCTGCGCCAGCCAGTCCGGGTTTCCCTGCAGCTTCCACCAGTCCGCGAGCGCCTCAGCGTCGGAGGTGTAGGACTGCAGCGGATGGACGGCCGGGTAGAAGCGCGCCTGCGCCCGCTGCCGGTCCAGTGCCCAGAAACAGCGCACGTAGCGCTTCGTGTGCAGCGTCACGGGCTCCGAGAAATCGCCCGCCGGCGGGCTCACGGCGCCGATCACGGTCACCGATCCTTCGCCGCCGCCGAGCGTCTCGACGCGCGCCGCTCGCTCGTAGAACTCGGCGAGCCTCGAGCTCAGGTAGGCCGGGTACCCGGACTCGCCGGGCAGTTCGCCGAGCCGGCCCGACACTTCGCGCAGCGCCTCGGCCCAGCGGCTCGTCGAGTCCGCCATCAGCGCGACGTGCAGGCCCTGGTCGCGAAAATACTCCGCCACCGTGATGGCGGTGTAGATGCTGGCTTCCCGTGCAGCCACCGGCATGTTCGAGGTATTCGCGATGATCACGGTGCGCTCGGCCAGCGGGCGGCCAGTGCGCGGATCCTCGAGCTTCGGGAACTCGTCGAGCACCTCGGCCATCTCGTTGCCACGTTCCCCGCAGCCGACGTAGACGATGACATCGGCATCGCACCACTTCGCGAGCGCCTCCTGCAGCACGGTCTTGCCGGTGCCGAAGCCGCCCGGCAGCGC
>DATIRA010000116.1:0-9826 GCA_035470225.1 Steroidobacteraceae bacterium
AGGCGGTTCCGGGGGCGCTCTGGCGATCGGCGTGGCCGACAAGCTGCTGATGCTCCAGTACGGCATTTATTCCGTCATCTCCCCGGAGGGCTGCGCGTCGATCCTGTGGAAGAGCGCCGACAAGAAGGAGCTGGCCGCCGAAGCCATGGGAGTCACGGCCGAGCGCCTCGCGAAGCTCGGCCTGGTGGACGAGGTGCTGAAGGAACCGCTCGGCGGGGCGCATCGCGATCCACAGGCCATGGCTGAAAGCCTCAAGGCTGCGCTGCTGCGTCATCTGAGCGTCGTCGAGGCGCTTCCTCCGGAAGAGCTGCTCGAACGGCGCTATGCGAGGATGCGGGGCTACGGCGTGTTCCGCGGCACTTGAGTCGGCTGCATTCTTTCGAGAGACGCTTTCAGGCCGCGCTGCAGCGCTGCCTGTCGCTTGCCGGGCGGCCGGCTTCCGGCCTGTGCGTCGCGCTGAGCGGCGGCCTCGATTCGACGTTGCTGCTTGCGGCGGTCGCTGGCGCCGCCCGTGCGGCGCATGGACTTCCGGTGCGCGCGCTGCACGTGGATCATGCCCTGCACCCGGATTCGGCGCGCTGGTCCGAGGCCTGTCTCGAGCTCAGCGAGCGCCTCGGGGTGCCGTGCGTGCAAATGCTGGTCGATGCGCGGGCCGCGCATGGCGAAAGCCCGGAAGCCGCTGCGCGGACGGCGCGTCATTCCGCGTTCGCCGCGAACCTCGCGGACTCGGAGATGTTGCTCACCGCCCATCACGCCGACGACCAGCTCGAGACGATACTGCTGCAATGGCTGCGGGGCGGCGGACTGCGCGGGCTCGCAGGCATGCCAAGGGTCGCGCCGTTCGCGGGCGGGTGGCAGGCTCGGCCCTTGCTCGATTTCACCCGGGCGGAGATCCGTGCCTGGGCGATCGAGGCGGGGCTCGAGTGGCTGGAGGACCCATCCAATCTCGATGCGCGCTACGACCGCAACTACCTGCGCCTTGAGGTGCTGCCCGCGATACGCCGGAGGTGGCCCGCCGCGGCGCGCACGGTCGCGAGGGTCGCCGAGTACGCGGCCGGGGCCGTGGAGAGCGAAGAGCAGCAGTCGGAACGGGACCTGCGGGCACTGGCCGAGGGACTGACGCTGCGGGTTCCTGCGCTCGCGGAGCTGCCGCTGCCGAGGCAGCTGGCCGTATTGCGGCTCTGGTTGCGGGCCCAGGACCTGCCGGTCCCTTCCGCTGCCACGCTCGGCGCGCTGCGCCACGACATGCTACGTGCGTCCGCCGACCGGAACCCGTGCACCAACTGGCCCGGGGCCGAGGTGCACCGCTACCGGGACAGGCTGTTCGCCGGTCCTGCGGGCAGCGCCGCTGGCGTGCCCGACGGAACCTGGAACGTAGCGCAGCCCTTCGTGCTGCCGGACGGCGGGCGGCTGGAGCTGAGGGCCGCTCCGGGGCCGGGTCCGGGTCGAAACTGCCTGCCGCGGGAGCTGGAGGTGCGGTTTCGCCGCGGAGGTGAGAAGTTCCAGCCGCGCGGCGCCGCCCACCGCAAGGACCTGCGCAAGTGGCTACAGGAGCAGGGCGTGCTGCCCTGGATGAGGCAACGCATTCCGCTGATCTGCAGCGGGGCAGAGATCCTCGCCGTTGGCGACCTCGCCATTTCCGAGTCCCATGCCACGGCGGGCGGCGAGCCGGGCTGGCGGCTGGTCTGGCATGGGCGGCCCCTGCTCACCGAACGGGAGGCCTGCACCACGCCTGTTGGCCGCGGGGTGGCCCGCCGGGTGCCCGGCGAGGTGGTCGGGAGGCAGGTGATCCGATAGACTGTCCTCCCGTCGTTCGTACCCCGCGACGGTGGCTCCCATGACAAAATTCATCTGCGTTACCGGCGGCGTCGTTTCCTCGCTGGGGAAGGGCATCGCGGCCGCTTCGCTGGGCGCCATTCTCGAGGCCCGCGGCCTGAAGGTCGCGCTGGTCAAGCTCGATCCGTACATCAACGTCGACCCCGGCACGATGAGTCCTTTCCAGCACGGGGAGGTCTTCGTCACCGACGACGGCACCGAGACCGACCTGGACCTGGGTCACTACGAGCGCTTCGTGCGCACGACCTGCAGCCGGGACAGCAACTTCACGACCGGACGGATCTACGAGCGCGTCATCGCAAAGGAGCGTCGCGGCGATTACCTGGGCGCGACGGTGCAGGTGATCCCGCACATCACCGACGAGATCAAGCACTGCATCCGGATGGGCGCCGGCGACGCCGACGTCTGCATGGTGGAGATCGGCGGAACGGTCGGCGACATAGAGTCGCTGCCGTTTCTCGAGGCGATCCGCCAGCTCGGTGTCGAGCTGGGACGGAACAACGTCATTTACATGCACCTGACGCTGATTCCGTTCATCTCGACCTCCGGCGAGATCAAGACCAAGCCGACGCAGCACTCGGTCAAGGAGCTGCGCTCGATCGGCATCCAGCCCGACGTGCTGCTGTGCCGCTGCAAGGACCCGCTGCCGCCGGAGCAGCGGCGCAAGATCGCGCTGTTCACCAACGTCGAGGAGCGCGCCGTGTTCTCCGCGGTGGACGCCGACGACATATACAAGATCCCGATGCTGCTGCACGAGCAGGGACTGGACGCGATCGTCTGCGAGAAGCTGGGGCTGGACGTGCCGCCGGCCGACCTCGGTGAGTGGCAGCAGGTCGTTGCCGCGAAGAGCAGCCCCGATGTCACCGTCAACATCACGATGGTCGGCAAGTACGTGAACCTGCGCGATTCCTACATCTCGCTATGCGAGGCGCTGGTGCACGCGGGACTGCGCACCCGGACCCGCATCAACATCCAGTACGTCGAGGCGCAGGAGGTCGAGAAGCGCGGCGTGGACTGCCTGGCGAACTCTGACGCGATACTGGTCCCGGGCGGCTTCGGCGAGCGGGGCATCGAGGGCAAGATACGCGCCGTCCGCTATGCTCGCGAGAACGACATTCCCTACCTCGGCATCTGTCTTGGCATGCAGCTGGCCGTGATCGAGTACGCGCGCGACGTCGCGGGCCTCGAAGGAGCGCACAGCACCGAGTTCAACCCGGCCACCCCGCACCCGGTCGTGGCGCTGATCACGGAATGGCAGGACCAGAAAGGAACGGTCGAGGCGCGTGACGAGAAGTCCGATCTCGGTGGCACGATGCGGCTCGGCGCGCAGGACGTGCGCATCTCGCACGGCTCGCGCGCGCACGAGATCTACGGCTCGGACGTGGTCCGCGAGCGGCATCGGCATCGCTACGAGTTCAACAACAACTACCTGCAGCGGATGATGAACTCCGGCCTGCGTTTCTCAGGCTTCTCGCGCTACGGACTGGTCGAGATCGTCGAGTTGCCCGGCCATCCGTTCTTCGTCGCGAGCCAGTACCACCCCGAGTTCCGATCGACACCGCGGGACGGACACCCGCTGTTCACGGGCTTCGTGCGGGCCGCCCGCGAGCATCGACTGTCGCTGTTGCCCGCGGCGGCCGAGGCATGAGGCTCTGCGGTTTCGAGGTCGGGCCCGCGCAGCCTTTTTTCCTGATCGCCGGCCCGTGTGTCGTCGAGAGCGAGGCGCTGGTGCTCGAGATCGCCGGGCGCATGCAGGAGCTGGCGACCGAGCTCGGCATCCCGTACATATTCAAGGCGTCCTACGACAAGGCGAACCGCTCCTCGCGCGCCAGTTTCCGCGGCCCGGGAATGGACGAGGGGCTGCGGATCCTCGCCGAGGTGAAGCGCCAGCTCGGCCTGCCGGTGCTGACCGACGTTCACGAGGACACACCGCTCGCCGAGGTTGCGGCGGTCGTTGACGTGCTGCAGACGCCGGCGTTTCTGTGCCGTCAGACGAACTTCATCGTCGGCGTCGCGTCGCAGGGCCGGCCGGTCAACATCAAGAAGGGACAGTTTCTCTCGCCGTGGGAAATGCAGAACGTCGTGGACAAGGCGCGCTCCACCGGCAACGAGCAGATCATGGTCTGCGAGCGTGGCTTCAGCTTCGGCTACAAGAACCTGGTGGCGGACATGCGATCGCTCGCCGTGATGCGCGACACGGGCTGTCCGGTCGTGTTCGACGCCACACACTCGGTGCAGCTGCCCGGCGGACAGGGAACCGCGTCGGGCGGACAGCGCGAGTTCGTGCCGGTACTGGCCCGGGCGGCCGTCGCAGCAGGTGTGTCGGGCCTGTTCATGGAGACGCACCCCGACCCCGCGAAGGCGCTTTCGGACGGGCCGAACGCCTGGCCGCTGGGTCGCATGCGCTCATTGCTTACGCTGCTCAAGGAAATTGACGCGGCCGTCAAGGCACGGCCCTACGAGGAATCCGATCTATGAGCCGAATCGTGGACATCAGGGCGCGGGAAATCATGGACTCGCGCGGCAATCCCACCGTCGAGGCGGACGTGCTGCTCGACGGCGGCGTCGTCGGCCGGGCGGCGGTGCCCTCGGGGGCATCGACGGGCTCGCGGGAAGCGGTGGAGCTTCGCGACGGCGACCCCTCGCGTTACTTCGGCAAGGGCGTCACCCGGGCCGTCGCGAACGCGAACGGAGAAATCCGGGCCGCGCTGCGTGGCCAGGACGTGCGTGACCAGGCCGCGCTCGATCGGCGGATGATCGAGCTCGACGGCACCGAGACGAAGTCCAGGCTGGGCGCGAACGCAATTCTCGCGGTGTCGCTCGCGGCGGCCCATGCGGCGGCCCGGCTGGCGGGCGAGGGTCTGTACCGCAGGCTCGGTGGCTCCGCGGCGATGACGATGCCGGTGCCGATGATGAACATCGTCAACGGTGGTGCGCACGCGGACAATAGCGTGGACATCCAGGAGTTCATGATCCTGCCGGTCGGCGCGCCGAATTTTTCGGAGGCGCTGCGCTACGGCGCGGAGATCTTCCACACGCTGAAGAAAGTGCTGCATGAGCGCGGGCTCGCGACAGCCGTCGGGGACGAGGGCGGCTTCGCGCCGAATCTACCGTCGAACGAATCGGCGCTCGAGACGATCCTCGAAGCGATCGAGCGGGCCGGCTACAAAGCCGGCCGCGAGATCTTTCTCGGGCTCGACGTCGCGAGTACCGAGTTCTACCAGGACGGGATCTACGCGCTGGAGTCGGAGGGGCGGAAGTTCACCGCGGCGCAGTTCGCCGACTACCTCGAAGGCCTGGTGAGCCGCTACCCGATCGTGACGATCGAGGACGGCATGGCAGAGGCGGACTGGGACGGTTGGGCGATCCTGACCGAGCGCCTCGGCCGCAAGGTGCAGCTGGTGGGGGACGACCTGTTCGTCACGAACACGCGTATCCTGCAGCAGGGCGTGGATCGAGGAATCGCCAACGCGATCCTGATCAAGCCGAACCAGATCGGAACGCTCACCGAGACACTGGCCGCGATCGATCTCGCCTCGAGTTCCGGCTACGCCTCGGTGGTTTCGCACCGTTCCGGGGAGACCGAGGACAGCACGATCGCCGACATCGCGGTCGCGACGACCGCCTCGCAGATCAAGACCGGATCATTGTGCCGCTCGGACCGGGTCGCGAAGTACAACCAGTTGTTGCGGATCGAGGCGGAGCTGGGTCGGCATGCAGCTTACGCAGGCCGGGACGCCTTCCCGGTGCCGCTGCCCGGCGGCGGCTGAACATGCAGCTCGCAAATCCGCCGGCGCGGGGTTCTGCTATTCTCCCGCACCCATGATCATCCGGATCGTAGGCGTGCTGCTGCTCGCCGCGGTACTCGCGCTGCAGTACCGGCTCTGGCTGTCAGGCGACGGCATGCGCGAGGTCTGGCGCCTCGGTGGCGCGATCGAGGCGCAGCAGGAGGAAAACGACCGTTTGCGGGAGCGCAATCGCACGCTCGCCGCGGAGGTGCGCGATCTCAAGGAGGGGCGCGCCGCCGTCGAGGAGCGCGCTCGCACGGATCTAGGCATGATCGGCGTCAATGAGACCTTCTTCCAGGTCGTTCCGTCCGATCCGTCCGGGAATCACGGGGCCGCGCCGGAGCAACGGACCGTTCAGGCCGACGCGGAATGAGCTCGCGCGTCCGACGCTGGGCGGTCGTGCCCGCGGCCGGCCGAGGCGAGCGTTTCGGCGGCTCTAGCCCGAAGCAGTACGTTGCGATCTGCGGCCGACCGATGCTGTCGTGGACGCTGGCCGCGTTGCTCGCGGAACCATCGATAGCGGGCGTCATGGTCGCCATCGCGGAGTCGGACCGTCGCTGGTACCGGCTTACGGAGTCCAGGGACCCGCGAGTCGGCTGCTGCCTGGGCGGGGCGACCCGCGCCGAGTCCGTCGCTCTTGCGCTCCAGGCGCTCGGCCCGCTGGCGTCTGGCGAGGATTGGGTCCTGGTGCACGATGCGGCGAGACCCTGCCTGGCGCGAGAGGACCTTCGTGCCCTGCTGCGCGCCATCGGTCGCGACCCGGTCGGCGGACTGCTGGCTCACCCGGCCAGCGATACGCTGAAGCGGGCGGACGAGGAGGGTCGTGCGGAGGTAACGCTGGCGCGGGAGGGCATCTGGCGGGCCCAGACTCCGCAGGCGTTCCGCTACGGACTGTTGTGCCGCGCGCTGGCGCTGTGTCGCGATCGTGAGCGAACCGTCACGGACGAAGCCTCGGCCGTCGAGGCACTGGGCCTTCGACCGCGCCTCGTGCGCGGTCGCGCCGATAACCTGAAAGTCACGAGCCGCGAGGATCTGGTGATCGCCGAGGCCGTGCTGCGCGCCAGGAGTGGCAAATGAGAGTCGGCAACGGTCTCGATATCCATGCCTTCGGACCCGGCGATCACGTTGTGCTCGGTGGCGTGCGAATCGCGCATGATCGCGGCGTGCTCGCGCACTCCGACGGCGACGTCGTGCTGCACGCGCTCTGCGACGCGCTGCTCGGTGCCATCGGTGAGGGCGACATCGGTCAGCATTTTCCGGACTCCGATCCGCGCTGGAAGGACGCCGACAGTCGCGTGTTCCTGCGCCACTGCGCGGGGCTGCTCGCCGCGCAAGGCTGGCGGCTGGTCAACGCGGATCTGACCGTGCTCGCGGAGGCTCCGCGACTCGGCGGCCATCGCGATGCGATGCGCGCCAACATCGCCGCCGACCTGCGCGTCGAGCCGGCGCGAATCAACGTCAAGGCCACGACCTGCGAGCGGCTCGGCGCGATTGGTCGCCTGGAAGGCCTCGCCTGCCAGGCCGTCGTCCTGCTCGAGCGGGACCGGTCGGAGTGAGCCAGCGCGGCATCCCGGGGCGGACCGCCGTTGCCGGGGAGTCCGTTGGCGCATGCCTGCCGGTCGTGCCGGCGGCGCATGGGGAACCGCCGCTGCGTGCGGTGCTCCGCGCGCGACCCGAGGACTTCCAGGTCGAGGAACTGCTCGGTTTCGATGCGGACGGCGAAGGCGATCACGTGTTGCTCCGCGTGGAGAAGCGTGGCGCAAACACGCGGTGGGTCGCCGGGCAACTGGCCGCCGCGGCTGGCGTCGCGGTGCGCGAAGTCGGTTACTCCGGCCTGAAGGATCGTCATGCTGCCACAGTGCAGCACTTTACCGTGCCGGCCGCGCGCGGCGCGCCGATCGCGGACTGGTTGGATCGGGGAGGCGAAGGTTACCGGGTGCTTGGCGCATCGCGTCACCGCCGCAAGCTCCGCCCCGGCTCGCATCGCGCGAATCGCTTCCGGATCCTGCTCCGGGATCCGCGCGGAGATTTCGAGTCGTTCGAGGCCCGCCTCGTCCAGGTTGCACGGCTGGGCGTGCCGAACTATTTCGGTCCACAGCGCTTCGGCCGCAACTGCGCGAACCTCGAGCGTGCCCGTCGCTGGGCGGAGTCCCGTGGCGCACCGCGGCGGCGCGGGGAACGTGCCTTCGCGCTCACGGCCGCGCGTTCGTGGCTGTTCAATCGGTTACTGGCCGAACGAGTATGGCGCGGGGACTGGTCCGTCATCCTCGCGGGCGAGGCGGTCGTCCTCGAGGGCAGTCGGAGCTTTTTCCAGGCTTCGTCCGACGATCCGATGTTGCAGGCTCGCTGCGAGCGAATGGACCTGCACCCGAGCGGTCCGCTCTGGGGCCGTGGCGAGCTGCAGAGTGCGGACGAGGCCCGTGCGCTGGAGCTGCACGTGCTCGAGGACGAGCAGCCGCTGCGGCGGTTGCTGGAAAGTGAAGGTCTGGAGCAGGAACGGCGCAGCCTGCGTCTGCCGGTCATGGGGCTGGGCTGCACGGCCGAGGGCGAGGGCCTGCGACTCGATTTCGAGCTCACGCGCGGCGCATTCGCGACTGCCGTGCTGCACGAATTCGTGCTCGGTGCCTGGGACGCGGACGGGAGCGGCTGACTCAGGTAACGCGGCGATCGTAACGACGGGCGCGCCCGAGCAGCACGTACACGGCGCCGGTGCCTCCGTCGACCGGCCGTGCGGTCGCGAACGCCGCGACGTCCTGCATGCGTTGCAGCCAGTGGTTGACGACGTGCTTGAGGACCGGACCCCTTGGGCCGGAGCGCAGGCCCTTGCCGTGCACGACCCGTACGCAGCGCAGCCTGCGGTCCATCGAGGCGCCGATGAACTCGCGCAGCGCTTCGTGGGCTGCATGCCGTCCGAGACCGTGGAGGTCGATCTCGTCCTCGACCGTGAACTGGCCGCGGCGCAGCCGGCGGAGCACATCCTCGCGCAGACCCGGTCGTCGGAATATCAGTTCCTCGCCCGTGTCGAGCACGGCGGGATCCGCCGGGGGCTGCAGGCTCTCACGCAACACGGCCTGCTCGTCCAGCCTGCGAAAACGCGCCTCGGCCGGCGGTTTCGGCGCCTCCGGATGGTTTTCGCGCACTCGCAGCGGACGAACGTCGCTCATCGCCTCGCGGAAAGCGTGCTCGTCGTCGTCAGACATGTGCGTCACCTCCGGGTATTCGCTTACGACCGCCAGCTCGATTCCAGTATAGTTGCGGCGCCTTCGCCGCCAAGCCCCGGCCGCGCGGGGCCACGGAGCCGGCACAGGTCTGTAATTGAGAATTCTGGTCAGCAACGACGACGGCTATCGGGCCGAGGGCCTGCAGGTCCTGGTAAGCGCGCTCGAGACGCTGGCGCGCCTGACCGTGGTCGCCCCCGATCGCAACCGTAGCGGGGCGAGCAACTCGCTGACGCTGGACGTGCCTTTACGCTTGTTCAGCTACGGCGAGCGCATGTACTACGTGAACGGCACGCCGACGGATTGTGTCCACCTGGCCATCTCCGGACTGTTCGACTTCGACCACGACATGGTCGTTTCCGGCATCAACGACGGTGCAAATCTCGGCGACGACGTGCTGTACTCAGGCACGGTCGCGGCGGCCGTCGAGGGCCGCTTCCTTGGCCTGCCCACGATGGCGGTGTCGCTGGTGACGCGCAACGGGGGGCATTTCGAGACGGCGGCCCGGGTGGCGAGCGAGTTGGTGATGAGGCTGTCCCGCTCGCCACTTCACAGCTCGATGATCCTGAACGTCAACGTTCCCGACGTTCCCTATGAGCAATTGCGCGGCATGCGGGTGACGCGACTCGGGCATCGCCACCGCTCTGAGGCGGTCATCCCGGCGAAGGATCCCCGCGGCCGGGCGGTTTACTGGATCGGGCCGGCCGGGGAGGGCGCCGATGCCGGCGAGGGTACGGATTTCCACGCCATCGCCGACGGCTGCGTATCGATCACGCCGCTGCAGGTGGACCTCACCCGGCACTCCGCGCTCGCCGATCTCGACGATTGGCTGCGCGGACGCGGCAACTGAGCGCGGAACGTGGGCGACGCGCGGCACTCGGGCATCGGCATGACCTCGGCGCGCACCCGCGAGCGGCTGGTGGCGCGGCTGCGCGAGCAGGGCATCACCGATCCGCGCGTCCTCGACCGGATCCGCAGCGTGCC
>DATIRA010000117.1:0-8870 GCA_035470225.1 Steroidobacteraceae bacterium
GTCTGCTCAGCGGCTGCCGCCGTCAGTAACGGCAGCATGCAGGCCGCCAGAACGACGTGGAAATGCCATAGCTCACGCATGTCGGATCACCTCAAAGTACTGGCCCGGCAAGGCGGGACAAGCTGACGCCGAGCCGCCACCAGAAAGACTTGTCTTCGAACTCGGCCGGATCGATGGGAACGGCGTGCCGGAAATCCGCTTCGAACATCTTTTCCATCTCGCCGGCGAAGTTGCGATCGGCGACCAGCGCCGTCACCTCGAAGTTAAGGCGGAAGGAGCGATTGTCGAAATTCGCCGTGCCGACGGTCGAAACCTCGTCGTCGACCAGCATGACCTTCTCGTGCAGGAATCCCGGCTGGTAGGCGTAGAAGCGGATGCCGAGGTCGCGCAGCATGTACATGTAGTGAAACGCCGCCAGGTAGACGGGCAGGCTGTCGCCCTTGCCGGTCGTGATGACGCGCACGTCCACGCCGCGCAGCGCCGCAAGCTGCAGCGCTTTGAGCACAGCCTCGTCAGGAACGAAGTACGGCGCCGACAGCCAGATGCGCTTTCTGGCCGAGTTCAGCGCCGTGACGAACAGCAACCCGGCCGATTCGAGCCGCTGCGTCGGCGCGGACGGGAAGATCATCGCGCGGACGTCGCTGTCCGGAGCCGCCTTCGGCATCCAGTCGAGGTCGGGAATCTCACGCGTCGCCCAGTACCAGTCCGAGAGGATCGCGACCTGCAGCTCCGTCACGACCGGGCCCTCGAGCCGTATGTGCGTATCCCGCCAGGGCGTGAATTCCGGGTCCAGCCCGAGATACTCGTCGCCGACGTTGTGGCCGCCGACCCAGCCCGTCACGCCGTCCACGACCGCCATCTTGCGATGGTTGCGGAAGTTGAGCTGGAAGCGGTTGCCCGAACCCTGCGTGGGCTTGAACGAGGACACGTGAACGCCGGCGGCCTTCAATTCGTCCAGGTACCGCCCCGGCAGCCCCTTGCTGCCCACCTCGTCATACAGCATGTACACCGGCACGCCCGCGCGGGCCCGCTCGATCATGGCCCGCTGCATGCGACGGCCGAGCCCATCGTCATGGAACATGTAGAACTGCACCAGGACATAGTGCTCCGCCTTGGCGATGCCGGCGACGATGCTGTCGAACGTGACCTCGCCGTTGACGAGCAGTTCGACGCTGTTGCCACGGGTCATCTTCATGCCGGAGAGCTCGCTGACGGCCCGGTAGACCTCCTGCACGGACTCGCCCTGCACGGCCCAGGGATCGAGATTGCGCTTTATCTGAGCGAACAGCGCCTCGATTTCCTGACGACGCTCCTCGAAGGCCTCGAGCGCGCCGCCGAACTTGCTTCGCCCGAGGACGAGATACGCGGGCACCGCGACGAACGGCGCCGCGACCAGTGAAACTGCCCAGGCCACTGCGCCCTGCGCAGTCCTGACGGTCATCACGGCGTCGATCGCCGCAATGACACCGGCGACGTAGAACGCGGTCACTATCCAGGCAATCAATTCAGCGTCTCCCGTCCACCACTCGAGCCTCGCAAATGGTACGAGTCCCGACCGGACCTGCTTCCGCGTTGAGCGCGCGCCCGAACGCATAGTCCGCCGGGCGGATCTTGCGCGTCGCGAGCCAGTAGCGCCAGGTGGACCAGGGCCAGATCGTGAAGTTGCGTCCATCCGCCTGCTGGTACCAGCTTGCGCAGCCCGAGGTCCAGACGGTTCCCTGCAGCGCCTGCTCCACCCGCTCGTTGAAAGAGGCCTGCGCCTGCGGCCTCAGGTCGAGGTACGCCGCACCGCGCGATTCGACAGCCCGCAGGCACTGCATCACGTAATGTACCTGGCACTCGATCATGAAGATGATCGAGTTGTGTCCGAGCGCGGTGTTCGGCCCGACGAGCTGGTACATGTTGGGGTAGCCGCTGACGGTGATGCCGTAGTAGGCCTCGGCGCCCGCCTTCCAGTCCTCCGCGAGTGTATGGCCCGGTATCCCGGTGACGGGGAAGTCCTTCATGTAGATGCGCGGGTCCACGACGAAACCGGTGCCGAGGATGATGCAGTCCACGGGTCGCTCGACACCATCGGCCGTGACGATGCTCGACTCGCGGATCTCGCGGATCGGCCCGGTGACCAGCTCGACGTTGGCCCTGTTGAACATCGGATACCAGGTGTTCGAGATCAGTACCCGCTTGCAGCCGATCGTGTAGTCGGGCGTCAGCCTGCGCACGAGCTCCGGGTCCCGGACCTGGTGACGAATGAACAGCCGCACGAGTCGCTGCAATCCCCGTGCAAGCATCGGATGGAAGATGGGCCAGACCCGGGACTCGTTCGACCAGTACAGCCTCGCCCGATGCAGCTTGCGCAGCCACGGAAAGCGCGCGAAGCGCCGCCTCGTGCGCTCGGGATATGCGCGAGTGTCGCGGGGAATCACCCAGGCCGGTGTGCGCTGGAACACATAGAGTTTCTCGACGCTCGGCGCGATCTCCGGGCAGTACTGGATCGCGCTGCCGCCGGTACCGATCGAGGCAACCCGTTTCCCCTCGAGTCGATAGCCGTGATTCCAGCGTGCCGAATGGAACACCTCGCCGCGAAAGCCCGCGAGGCCCGGGAGCGCCGGTATCTGCGGCCTGCTGAGAGGACCACTGGCCAGGACGAAATGCCGCGCGACGAAGGTCTCGCCGCAGCGCGTGCGGACCGTCCAGCAGGCCGACTGCTGGTCGAAGCGCGCAGCGCAAACCTCGCGCCCGAAACGGATGTGCGGGCGCAGCCGGTACTTTCGCGTCGTATCCAGGATATACCGCTGGATCTCCTCCCAGCCCGGGTAACGCCGGGTCCAGTCGGGCTTGCCCTCGAACGAGTACGAATACAGGTGCGACTGCACGTCGCAGGCCGCGCCCGGATAGGTATTGTCGCGCCAGGTCCCACCGACCTCCGTCTCCTTCTCCAGGATCAGGAAGTCCCGGATGCCCGCCTCGAGCAGCTTTATGCCCATGCACAAGCCACCGAAACCGGCACCGACCACGAGCACCGCGAGATTCGAGCGGTCGACCGGGGCGGGTCGTGCGTCGCAGCTTGAGTCCGTCATGCTGATGGAGTCTCGCACAAGTTCACGACCCTGTTGCAGGCCGCGCAGGCGCGGCGACTCGTTTCGCGTCGCCGGAGCGCGCATCGCAGTTTCCGCAATGCTCGCGGCCCGGGCGACTGCGTAGACTGTAAGCGGGACTTTGCGGCTGCTGGAGCTGGCTCGGCATGACGACACGGTCCACGTTGCTCACGGTGCTCTCGATCCTGCTGCTGTTGCACGGCGGCAGTCCGGCGACCGGCGCCGGGCCGTCGGCCCGTGACGCGCAGCGCGAAGCACTGGTACTGGAGATCGAGCGCGACGTACGCGAGACGGCCGCGTACATCAACCGCAGGGAGCTCGATGAGCGTGTGCTTGCCGCGATGCGAGCCGTGCCGCGGCACGAGTTCGTCAGGCCGGCGGACCTCGAGCTGGCCTACCAGAACCGGCCGCTCCCGATCGGGCATGGCCAGACCATCTCCCAACCCTACATCGTCGCGATCATGACGGACCTGATCGAGCCGCGTCCCGACTGCGTCGTGCTCGAAGTCGGCACGGGCTCCGGCTACCAGGCCGCGGTGCTCGGCGAACTGTGCCGGAAGGTCTACTCGATCGAGATCGTCGAGCCGCTGGGACTGCAGGCTCGCCAGAGGCTCGGACGTCTCGGTTACGACAACGTCGAGGTCCGCATCGGCGACGGCTACTACGGCTGGCCGGAGCATGCCCCGTTCGATGCGATCGTCGTGACCGCCGTGGCGAGCCACGTGCCTCCCCCGCTGCTGAAGCAGCTGAAGCCGGGGGGCCGTATGGTCCTGCCGGTCGGCACGCGATTCACGACCCAGCAGCTCGTGCTGGTCGAGAAGCACGTGGACGGCAAGGTCACGACCAGGCAATTGCTGCCGGTGGCTTTCGTTCCGCTGACCGGTGGACATGACTGAAACACCGGGCCGCGCGCCGCTAATATCGGTCGCGCTGGTCTCGTTCGCGGCGCTGGGCAGCGAGATCGTTCTTAACCGCATTTTCGCGGTAGTGCATTGGTATCACTTCGCATTCATGATCATCAGCCTCGCGCTGCTCGGATTCGGCGCGAGCGGCACTTTCCTCGCGATCGCAAGGCGGCGCCTGCTGTCGCACTACGCCGCGAGCTACCTCGTCAGCATCGCCTCGTTCGGCGTGCTGGTCATCGTGAGCCCGCTCGCCGCGCTGTCATTGCCGTTCCGCGCCGAGGCGCTGCTTTGGGACCCGTGGCAACCGCTCTGGCTCGTGCTGATGTACCTCGTGCTGGCAGCGCCGTTCTTCTGCGCGGCGAACGCCATCGGGCTCGCGCTGATGGCCGGCCGCGACCGTGCGGGGCGGGTCTATGCGGCGGACCTCGCCGGCGCAGGCATCGGCAGCGTCGCGGTACTCGGGATGATGTACTGGATCTGGCCCGAGGGTCTGTTACGTGTCGTCGGCGCGGTCGCCTTCGTCGCCCTGATCGTGGGGGCCGTGGAACTGAAGGCAATGCCTGTGCGCTGGACGGTCCTCGCCGCGGCGGGCGTGACGCTGCTTGCATTGCTGCCTTCGTCCTGGCTGCGGTTCGAGCCGGGGCCCTACAAGGCCCTGAGCCAGGCGCTGCGGGTCGAGGGAACTCGGGTGCTGCTCGAGCGCTCGAGCCCGCTCGCCCGGATCAGCGTGATCGAGAGCAGCGGCATGCCGCTCAGGCTCGCGCCCGGCCTCAGCCTGAACGCGACCGCGGAACCGCCCGAGCAGCTCGGGATGTTCACGGACGGTGACGCGATCCAGGCGATCACCGCGGCGACGGACGACCCGGCCCGCCTGGAGTACCTGTCGCGGACGACTTCTGCGCTGGCTTTTCGGCTCGCCGCGCCGCACCACGTGCTGGTTCCCGAGGCAGGTGGGGGCGATGAGATCCTGCGCGCGGAGCAACACGGCGCCGAACGCGTAACCGCGCTCGAGCTGAATCCACAGGTAATGCAGCTGCTGCGCGAGACGTTCCGGGGCTATACCGGAGACCTCGTCGGCCGGGGCGGCGTGCAGCTCGAGCAGGGCGACGCCCGGGGGTTTCTGCAGCGTTCCGGGCAGACCTACGACCTGATTCAGCTGTCGCTCGGCGGCGCGGCAGGCGGTGGACTCGGGGGCCTGAACGAGGACTATGGATACACGGTCGAGGCGCTGCGACTGTACATGCAGCACCTCGAGCCCGGTGGATTCCTCTCGATCACCGGGAGCATCGAGATCCCACCGCGGCAAGGACTCAAGCTCGCCGCGATGGGCATCGGAGCCATGCGGGCCCAGGGGATGCTCCGCCCTTCGCACCGGATGATCATGATCCGGGGCTGGCAGACGTTCACTCTTCTGCTCAAGAACGGTGACGTCACCCCGGACGAGGTGGCGCTCACGCGCGCGTTCTGCGACGAGCAGTCGTTCGACCCGGTCTGGTACCCGGGCCTCGAACGCCGGGATACGAACCATCGTAACCAGTTGCCGGAACCCTGGTATTACGACGGTGTCCAGGCTCTGCTCTCGGATACCGCCGCACGCTATCTCGAGGACTATCCGTACCGGATCCGGCCCGCAACGGACGATCGCCCGTATTTCCACGACTTTTTCCGCTGGCGGACGTTTTCCGAGAGCTTCGCCGCACGGAAACGCGGGGGCATGGCGCTGCTCGAGGCGGGATACCTGCTGCTTGTCCTGACGCTGCTCCAGGCCGTGATCGCAGGCGCCACGCTGATCCTGGCGCCGCTGCGCCTGCTGGCGCCGCCGCATGGACTCGGCCGTGCAGGACGCCTGCGCATCGTGCTGTACTTCGGTGGCATCGGACTCGCATTCATGTTCCTGGAGATCGCTTTCCTGCAGAAGCTGCTGCTGGTCGTGCACCATCCAACGGTGGCGCTCGGCCTCACGCTCGGGACCTTCCTGGTCGCTGCCGGCGCGGGCAGCCTGTGGGCAGACCGCACGTCAGCAGCGCGCGCCCGCCGGACGCTCGGGCTGGCTGTTGCAGGCATCCTGCTGCTCGGAACCCTGCACGCGATTGCATTCGACGCAATCACGCCGCTGCTGGCCGCCTGGCCTGGACCTGCGGCTGCGGCCGCGGCCGCATGCCTGGTCGCGCCACTGGCGTTCTGCATGGGCATGCCGTTTCCGCTCGCGCTCCGCGAGCTGGAGGCGCCGCTGGTACCCTGGGCCTGGGGTATCAACGGCTGCGCCTCGGTCGTCAGCGCCGCACTCGCCACGCTGATCGCGGTGGACCTGGGCCTGCGCAACCTGCTGTGGCTGGCACTCGCGCTGTATGCGCTGGTCGTGCTGGCATTTCCATCTCGAGGCGCCGGAATCCAATGGAAATCATCGCTGTAACCAACATCAAGGGCGGCGTCGGCAAGACGACCACGGCCGTCAACCTCGCCTACCTGTCGGCGGCCTCCGGCGGCCGTACGGTGCTGTGGGATCTCGATCCGCAGGCCGCGGCCAGCTATATCCTGCGCGCGGCGACGCCTGAGGCGACTTCTGCGAAGAAGCTCGTGCGTGGCAAGCAGGAACTCGGCGAGCTTCTCCACCTGACGGAATACCCGAACCTGCACCTGATCGCGGCTGACAGATCGTTTCGCAACCTCGACGTGCACATGAGCCAGCGCAAGAGGCCCGGCGAGCGCCTGATCAAGATGAGCCGCTCGCTGCATGAGCTGTGCGACCGGCTCATCCTCGACTGTCCGCCCGGCATGTCGCTGTTGTCGGAGAACGTGCTGCGCGCGGCGGATGCCGTCGTCGTCCCGATCGTCCCGACGCCGCTGTCGCTGCGAACGCTCGAGCAACTGCACGACTTCGTCGCGCGGGAGGGCTGGTCGGACCTGCGCATACTGCCCTTTTTCTCAATGGTCGATCGCAGGAAATCGCTGCACCAGCAGATCGTCGCCGAGACGCGGGCACGGTTTCCCGGAATGCTCTCGGTCGAAGTGCCCTACTGGAGCATGATCGAACGCATGGCCGTACACCGCGCACCGATCCCGGCTTTCGCACCGGCGAGCCCGGCGACCGCGCTCTACCGCTCGCTGTGGCAAGAGATCGCGGGCCGCCTCGGCCAGTCCGGCCAGCGCAACCGGTGACCTCTCTGCGTCCCGAAGCGCCCGATGTCCTGCGGACTGTCGATGTCGACGATGACCGGATTGCCACGCTCACCCCGTACGCAGGGAATGACGGCTCTGGGTTCCCACCGGGTCACAAGTCGAGTCTAATCGCGGTACCTGGTTCAAGCAGTCCGAGCAACATGCCTTTAGCCCAAGTCAACGGCCTGCAACTCGATTACGAGATGATCGGCGATCCCTCGGCCCCTCCACTGCTGCTGGTCATGGGGCTCGGCATGCCGGCGGCCCTGTGGCCGGACGAATTCCTGCAGGCGCTGCTGGACAGGGGCCTCAGGGTGATCCGCTTCGACAACCGCGACAGCGGTGGCTCGACCCGGCTCACCGGTGAGCGCGGCATGAACGTGCCGCGCGCGATCATGCGCGCATTGCTGCGTCGCCCGGTGCCTTCGCCCTACGACCTCGACGACATGGCGCGGGATGCGGCCGGTCTGCTCGACCATCTCGGAATCGAGTCCGCGCACGTCGCAGGCATCTCGATGGGCGGCATGATCGCGCAAGTACTCGCGGCGCGGCAGCCGCAGCGGGTCCGCAGCCTGGTATCGATCATGTCCTCCACCGGCAACCCGCAACGGAAGATCGCTTTCGGAAAACGCTGGGCGCTGCAGGCGATCCTGCGGGCACCGCCGCCAGCCGATGACATCGAGGCGATGGTGCAGCATCTGACTCGGGTCTTCAGCGTCATCGGCAGCCCCGGCTATCCGATCGACCCGGCGGCCGTCCGGTCGCATTTCGAGCGTGTCGCCCGGCGCGGGCTGTATCGCGAGGGAACCGAGCGGCAGCTCCTCGCGATACTTGGCTCAGGGGACCGCCGTGCGATGCTGCAACATGTGGCGGCGCCGACGCTGGTGGTCCATGGAGCCGACGATCCACTGGTGCCGCTCGCAGCCGGGCTGGACACGGCGCGGCACATCGGCGGCGCCCGAATGGAGGTCGTGCCGGGCATGGGCCACGATATCCCGATGGAGCTCACGACGTTCCTGGCCGCGCGCATCGCCGAGCACTGCCGGTCCGCGACGGCCGCGCCGGAAACAGCCTTCCCGCCTCGGGCGACCGGCAGGCCATCCTCAACACCCGCATGAACGGATAGACACCAATGAACACCTACGTACGCCTCGGGGCGCTGGACGCCACCTTCCTGCTCGCCGAAACGCGGCAGACGCCGATGCACATCGCCGGCCTGCAGATCTTCAAAATCCCTGAAGGAGCGCCGCGCCACTTCGTCTCGGAGCTGTTCGCCGAACTCCGCAGCCACCCCGTCACGGCGATCCCGTTCACGTACCGGCTGGCCGGCGGCCTGGGCGGCAAACTGCTGCCGCGCTGGGAGGTCACCCGCGACATCGACCTCGACTACCACCTGCGGCACTCCGCGCTGCCCTATCCGGGTGGTGAACGCGAGCTCGGCGTGCTCGTCTCCCGCCTGCACTCCAATCCGATGGACCTGTCGCGGCCGCTCTGGGAGTTCCACCTGATCGAGGGACTCGAGGACGACCGCTTCGCGATCTACTGCAAGCTGCACCACGCGCTGGTCGACGGCGTGAACAGCATCAAGCTGATCAACCTGTCGAGCGACCCGGCGAAAAGCGCGACGCCCCCGATCTGGGCGGACGAATCGCGGTCGGCCGGCGAACGCGGCTCGCGCACCGGGGGGCTGCTCGACTGGCTGCCGCCGCTG
>DATIRA010000118.1:0-6529 GCA_035470225.1 Steroidobacteraceae bacterium
ATCGACCCGGAGGAGGCCATCCGCCGCGCCGGCTCGATCCTGAAGGACCAGCTGTCCGTGTACGTGGACCTGCAGGGCCAGGACGAGGACAAGGTCAAGCCGAGGGAGCTGCATTTCGATCCGCTGCTGCTGCGGCCGGTCGACGAGCTGGAGCTCACGGTCCGCAGCGCGAACTGCCTGAAGGCCGAGAACATCCACTACATCGGCGACCTGGTGCAGAAGACCGAAGTCGAGCTGCTGCGGACGCCGAACCTGGGCAAGAAGTCGCTGACCGAGATCAAGGAAGTGTTGGAAAGTCACGGCCTGACCCTGGGCATGCGCCTCGACAGCTGGCCGCCGGCGGGCCTGAAGCGCGAAGAGGAACGGGACCTCATCTGACGGCGCGAGCCGGCTGAGCAGAGAAAGCGAACATGAGACACGGACTGACCGGGCGGCAGCTGAGCCGCAATACACCGCATCGCTGGGCGATGCTGCGCAACATGGCCGCCTCGTTGCTGCGTCACGAGACGATCCGCACGACGGTTCCGAAGGCCAAGGAACTGCGCCGCTACGTCGAGCCGCTGATCACGCTCGGCAAGACCGACAGCCTCGCGAACCGTCGCCGCGCGTTCGCGCGCCTGCGTGACCAGGAAGTCGTCGAGAAGTTGTTCGACGAGCTCGGGCCGCGCTTCAAGGCGCGCCCCGGCGGTTATACGCGGATCCTGCACATGGCGAACCGGCCGGGCGACGCCGCTCCGATGGCGCTGATGGCGCTCGTCGATCGGGCGGCCAGCGAGGAGGCGCCCGCTGCCGAGGAGCCGGCCAAGAAGCCGCGTGCCCGCCGCAAGAAGGCAACGGCTGCGGCGGAGCCGGCGACCGAGGAGGCCGCGGCCGAAGCACCGGCCAAGAAGCCACGCGCGCGCAAGAAGAAGGCTGCCGCCGACTGAGCGGCCGCCGGTCCAACGATCGAGAAAGCCGGGCCCGAGCCCGGCTTCTTTTTTCAGGCGCCGCTCGGCGACGCCGGCCCACCGGCGTCCACGGGCCCCGCGCTGCTGGCACAATCAACGCGGATCACAACGAGGAGTCAGGCGGATGAGCTTGTTCAAGGAGTTCAAGGAATTCGCGATGCGCGGCAACGTGGTCGACATGGCCGTCGGCGTCGTGATCGGCACGGCCTTCGGCAAGATCGTCTCTTCGCTGGTCGGCGACGTCGTGATGCCGCTGCTCGGCAGGTTCCTGGGTGGCGTGAACTTCACGGACCTCGCGATCGACCTCGGCAGCGGCTCCGACGGCGAGCCTGTGCTGCTGAAGTACGGGGCCTTCCTGCAGTCCGCGTTCGACTTTCTGATCATCGCAGCCGCGATCTTCATGGCGCTGAAGGCGATCAACAGGCTCAAGACGCCGCCGCCACCGGCCGCCCCGCAGGCGCCGCCCGCCGATGTCGCGCTACTGACCGAGATTCGCGACCTGTTGAAGAAGGGCTGAGCACGCCGCCGGCAGGCCCTCAGTTCAGCGCGGCGAAGGCGTCGCGCGTGAGATTTTCCGGCACGTCGCCGGTGCAGTGCACGTCGTCCTCGATCCGGATGCCGCCGAACGGCCGGAGCCGCTCGACCGCGTCCCAGCGGATGTTGCGGCCCGCGGCGCCTTCCCGGGCCGCATCGAGCAGCAGGTCGATGAAGTAGATCCCGGGCTCGATCGTCACGACGAAGCCGGGCTCCAGCCGCCGGGTCAGGCGCAGGTAAGGGTGACCCGCAGGTCGCGGTATCTCCCCACCTGTCGGGTCCCGGGCGAGTCCCGCCACGTCGTGCACCTGCAGGCCGAGCAGGTGTCCGATCCCGTGCGGAAAGAACACGCTCGTCACGCCAGCCTCGACGGCCGACTCAGCGCTGCAGTCGATCAATCCGGCCTCGGCGAGCAGCCCACCGATCAGCCGATGCGCGAGCAGGTGCAGGTCGCGGTAGTCGGTGCCGCTCCTGACGGCGCTGCACAGCTCGAGCTGCAATGCCTCCATGCCGTCGATCAGCGCCGCGAATTCGCCGTCGGCGCCCGCGTAGGTCCGGGTGATGTCGCAGGCGTAGCCGCGGAACTCGGTGCCCGCGTCGATCAGGAACGAACGGCGCGGCTTGCCGCGCTGCTGGTCGAGATGCTGGTAGTGCAGCACCGCCGCGGACTCGTTGAAGGCGATGATGTTGCCGTAGGGCAGGTCTTCCTCGCGGAGTCCGGCCGCCTCGCAATACGCCAGGTGCACCTCGAATTCCGAGGCGCCCGCGAGAAACGCGTCGCGCGCCGCGAGGTGCGCACGGGCGCCGGTGGCCGAGGCCTGTCGCATGCACTCGAGCTCATACGGAGTCTTCACGGCGCGCAGGTAATGCAGGCGACTCAGCAGTTCGGGTGGGTTGGTCGCGGCGAACCCCCAGTCGGCGAAGAACTCCAGGGGCTCGCCAATCAGCGCGATGCGCCGTCCGTCCAGCGGCAGGACCTGCCGTGCGGCGCCGGCCTCGCGGAGAACCTCGACTTTCCACTGCGACGTCCACGGGGCCTCCGGTCGCGCGGGCGGCAGATGCCAGTAGTCGGCAGGCTGATGGAAGCACAGCAGCGGTTTCTCGCCGGGGATAGACGCGATGAAACAGTCCGGCGCGTCGGTGAGCGGCAGCCAGTGCTTGAAATGCGGGTTCACCCTGAACGGATACGGCCGGTCGTCCAGGAACTGCATGGCCGGCTGCCCGGAATGCACGACGAGGCCGTCGTAGCCGCAGGCCTCGAGGGCCGCCTCGGCCCGGCTGCGGATTTCCGCGAGATGAGCTGGGTAGAGCTGGTCGAGAGCCGCTGTCATGTCCGGTATCCCGAGGTGTTCGAGGTCGACATCTTGCACGAGATCGGCCCGGTGTCGCCATTTGGCGACACATCCCGGGGATTCGCCGTGCGCCGGGGACACTAAACTTCCCTCAACGCATCGGCGGCTCGTATGCGACAGATGTCGGCCGCCGCGGATGCCGTGGGTCTGTTGTTCTTTCTCTACGTTACTTGGGGTATCGATCATGAACACGAAGATTGCTCTGGCTGCCGCCATCGCTGCGCTCGCCATCACCGGTTGTGCGAAGAAGGAGGCCCATGAGGCCAAGGAAGCCGCTGCGGAGGCTGCTGCCGCCGCCGGCGCGGCCGCTGATGCGGCGGTCGAGGCTGCTGCTGCGGCCGGTGAGGCTGCCGTAGACGCCGGCGCCGCTGTCGTCGAGGGTGCCGCCGACGCTGCCGAACAGGCTGGCGACGCCATTGCCGACGCGACCGAAGAGGCCGCCGATGCCGCTGGCGAGATGGCCTCTGACGCGGCCGCTGCGACCGGCGAGGCGGTCGAGGCTGCCGGCGAGAAGGTCCAGGACGCGGGTGAGGCGATGCAGGAAGCCGCCAAGGAGTAATCCGCTGCCGAGTGCATCGAAGCCGGGCTCCGAGTCGGAGCCCGGCTTCACGCTGCGGCGATCTGGCCGATGATCAATGGGCCCGGGACGAAACCGCAGGCAAGCCAAATACGGTGCCGGTCACGCTACGCGACGCCCGAGATTCTCCCGAGGACCGTGGCTGGATCCGCGCGGTCTACCGCGGCTACATGTCTGATCTTTCCAGCTCCCAGAGCGGCGTTTTCCCGGAGCTGGACTGGGGGACCCGTGAAGGCGAGTTTCTCGCCAGCTGGTTCGCCGATTCCCGCTCCTATCCGTTCGTAATCCTGCAACGCGGCGCCCCGGTCGGTTTCGCGCTGGTGTGCCGGCCAACGGGCATCGGCCGCGGCAGTCCGGCGGACTACCGGCTCGCCGAGTTCTTCATCGTCGAATCCGCGCGACGGCGCGGTGTCGGCACGATCGCCGTCGAGCTGCTGTTCAGCCGGTTCGCCGGGGAGTGGGAAGTGCTCGAGAACGAGTCCAACCGCGCCGCGCTGTCGTTCTGGCGGCGGGTGATCGCCAGTTACACACGCGGTCAATTCGCCGAGACCCGGCTCGCGGGCGAGGTCTGTCATCGCTTCCGCACGCCGCGGGCAATGCTGCCCGACGCCGGCTGAGGCCGGACACTCAGGCCGGGCGACGCCTGCGCTTCGGGCTCGCGGAAGCCGCCGCTTCGGCGAGGCTGCGGGCCAGGTAGCGGCCCGTGTGGGATTCCGCGACCGCCGCCACCTGCTCCGGCGTTCCCGCTGCAACGAGCCGGCCACCGTCCGCTCCGCCCTCCGGACCGAGATCGAGCACCCAGTCCGCGGTCTTGATCACGTCGAGATTGTGCTCGATCACCACCACCGTGTTCCCTTCGTCCCGCAGGCGGATCAGCACGCCGAGCAACTGCTCGATGTCGTGGAAATGCAGTCCGGTCGTCGGCTCGTCGAGGATATAGAGTGTCCGGCCGGTTGAACGCTTCGCCAGCTCGCGGGCGAGCTTGACCCGCTGCGCCTCCCCGCCCGAGAGCGTGGTCGCGTTCTGGCCCAGCCGGAGGTACGACAGGCCGACGTCCTGCAGCGTCGCCAGCCGGGACTGCAGCGCGGGAACGTTGCGGAAGAATCCCGCGGCGTCCTCGACCGTCAGCTCCAGTACCTCGTGGATGTTGCGTCCCTTGTAGCGGATGTCCAGCGTCTCCCGGTTGTAGCGCATGCCGCGACAGGCGTCGCAGGTGACGTACGCGTCCGGCAGGAAGTGCATCTCGACCCTGATGACGCCGTCGCCCTCGCAGGCTTCGCAGCGCCCGCCGCGCACGTTGAAGCTGAAGCGACCCGGCCCGTAGCCACGGGCCCGCGACTCCGGGACCTCGGCGAACAGCTCGCGGATCGGTCCGAACAGCCCGGTGTAGGTCGCTGGATTCGAGCGCGGCGTGCGGCCGATCGGGCTCTGGTCGATGTCGATCACCCGGTCGATGTGCTCGAGGCCCTCCACCTTCCTGCACGGCGCCGCATCGGTGCTCCCGTCCGAGAGCGAGCCCGCAGCGTGCCTGTAGAGCGTGTCCACTACGAGCGTGGACTTGCCGGAACCGGACACGCCAGTCACGCAGGTCATCAGTCCCAGCGGGATTTCCACGTCGATGCCGCTCAGGTTGTTTCCGCTCGCACCGAGCAGGCGCAGGCTGCGGCCTGGCTGGGGCGGCGTGCGCAGCGCAGGCACCGCTATCCTGCGTTGGCCGCTCAGGTACTGGCCCGTCAGTGAATCCGCGGACGCGGCGATGTCCGCGGGACTGCCCTCGGCGACGACGCGGCCGCCATGCACGCCGGCCCCCGGCCCAAGGTCCACGACGTGATCGGCCTGCCGTATCGCGTCCTCGTCGTGCTCGACGACGATCACGGTGTTGCCCAGGTCGCGCAGCCGGGTGAGCGTGTCGAGCAGTCGCTGGTTGTCGCGCTGGTGCAGGCCGATCGAGGGCTCATCGAGGATGTACATCACTCCGACGAGCCCGGAGCCGATCTGGCTCGCGAGCCGGATGCGCTGGGCTTCCCCGCCCGACAGCGTGTCGGCGCCCCGCTCCAGCGAGAGGTAGTCGAGCCCCACGTCCCCGAGGAAGCGCAGGCGGTCCGAGATCTCGCGCACGAGCCGCTCCGCGATCTCTCCCCGCCAGCCCTCCAGGCGCAGCCCGGCGAAGAAGTCCCGCGCATCCTCGATCGAAAGCGCACAGATCCCGGGCAGGTTCCGTCCGGCGATGTAGACGTGCCGGGCAGCGAGGTTCAGTCGCGTGCCGGCGCAGTCTACGCAGGAGCGGGTGCCACGGAACTTCGCGAGTTCCTCGCGGACCTTCGGCGACTCGGTTTCCCTGTAGCGACGCTCGAGATTGGGCAGGATTCCCTCCCAGGTGTGAGCGCGCCGGATGCTGCCGCCCCGGGCGTCGAAATAACGGAACTCCACGCGCTCTTCGCCGCTGCCCCAGAGCAGCACGTGGCGGACGGCTTCGGGAAGTTCGGACCAGGGCGCCTCGATGTCGAAGCGGTAGTGCCGCGCCAGCGACTGAATCAGCTGGAAGTAGTGCGGATTGCGCCGGTCCCAGCCGCGCACGGCGCCACCGGCCAGCGACAGGCCCGGGCTCGCGACGACGCGGGCCGGATCGAAGAAGTCCTGGCTGCCCAGCCCGCCGCAGGTGCCACAGGCGCCGCTCGGACTGTTGAACGAGAACAGGCGCGGCTCGAGACCGGAGATGCTGTAGCCGCACTCGGTGCAGGCGTAGCGATTCGAGAACACCATCGGCTCGCGGGCCGGTTCATCCTGGAAATTCACCCACGCGACGCCCTGCGAGAGCTGCAGCGCGGTCTCGAAAGACTCGGCGAGACGCTGGGCGGCGTCCGGTCTCACCCGCAGGCGGTCCACGACTGCTGCGATCGTATGGCGCTGCCGTCCATCGAGATCGGGCGCCGCATCCAGCTCGACCAGGCGCCCGTCCACCAGCGCGCGCACGAATCCCTGGCCGCGCAACTGCTCAAATGCCTCCCTGTGCTCCCCCTTGCGCTGCTGCACCAGCGGCGCGAGCACGAGCACGCTGCTGCCCTCCGGCAGGGCCAGGACCTGGTCCACCATCTGGCTGACTGTCTGCGCGGCGAGTT
>DATIRA010000119.1:0-12677 GCA_035470225.1 Steroidobacteraceae bacterium
GCGCTTTTTCCGACACGCGATTCCCGCCGCTGACGCCGCAGGAGTGGGATCGAACGGACCTGGAGATCTCGATCCTCTCCGAGCTGGTCCCGCTGGCCCGTGGCAGCGAGGCCGAGCTGCTCGGGCAGCTCGAGCCCGGACGCCATGGACTCGTGATCGAGTGGCAGGGCGCAAGGGCCACGTTCCTGCCGAAGGTCTGGGAACAAGTGCCGGCTCCGCGGGACTTCCTGCAGCAACTGAAGCTGAAGGCGGGCTGGCCCCGGGATTTCCGGGCCGAGGAGATCTCGGCCTGGCGTTACGAGACGCTGGTCATCGAGCGCGGTGGCCGCACCCCGGGGCGGGGCCCGGTGGCGTCCTGAAGGAATCCGGACCCATGGACGGCTGCGAAGGGGCGGCCATGGACTCACGACGTGCCCTGCAGCTTCTGTTCGGCCTGATACTGCTGTCGATGCTGGCGATAACCATCACTGCGAGCGGCCGGCAGCCGCTCTGGGAGTGGACCGGCCTCGTGAGCGAGCCGGACCGCTGGTGGACCATCGCGACGCTGGCCGACGCATACTTCGGCTTCCTGACGTTCTACGCCTGGGTTTTCTACAAGGAGACCGCCGCAACCGCCCGCGTGGGCTGGTTCGTGGCGGTCATGCTGCTCGGCAACATCGCAATGGCGGTCTACATGCTGATACAGCTCGCACGGCTCGAGGACGGGGCGCCCGTGGAACAGCTGTTGCTGCGGCGCACCCCGCGGCCGGTGATCGCATGACCACGCTGGCCGAGAGTTCTCCGCCGCTCGGCTATTCGCTGCTCGAGCGGGACCTGCTGCCGGACTGGCTGATACGAATCGGCATCCGCCGGCTGCTGGCTGCGCGGCTCGCCGAGGAGGACAAGGGCAGCGCCCAGGCGCAGCAGGCCCACCTGATGCAGCTGGTCGAGGAACTGCGGCACTCGCCGGTCGCGATTGCGACCCGAGAGGCGAACGAGCAGCACTACGAGCTGCCGACGCGCTTCTTCGAGCTCGTGCTCGGACGCCACCTCAAGTACTCCTCGGCGTACTTCGACCCCGGCGTCACGAGCCTCGACCAGGCCGAGGCCGACATGCTGGCCCTGACCTGCAGGCGCGCGGCACTCTGCGACGGCGAGGACGTGCTCGAGCTCGGTTGTGGCTGGGGATCGCTGACGCTCTGGATGGCGGAGCATTTCCCGTCTTCACGGATCACCGCGGTCTCGAACTCCCGCACCCAGAAGCAGTTCATCGACGCACGGGCCGCGGAGCGCGGCCTCGGCAACGTCGAGGTGATCACCCGGGACGCGAACGTGCTGGATTTTCCCTCGACCCGGCGCTTCGATCGAGTGGTCTCGGTCGAGATGTTCGAGCACATGCGGAACTACGAGACGCTGCTCGGCCGCATCGCGGGCTGGATGCGCCCGCAGGCGACGCTGTTCGTGCACATCTTCAGCCACTCGCGTTTCGCCTACCCATTCGAAGTCAGGGACGAAAGCGACTGGATGGCTCGATACTTCTTCACCGGCGGCATCATGCCCAGCGACGACCTGTTGCTGTACTTCCAGCGCGACCTGCGCCTGCGCGACCACTGGCAACTCGACGGCACGCACTACCAGCTGACCGCCGAGGCCTGGCTCGCGAACATGGACCGCCACCGCGACGAAGTGATGAGGCTGATGGCGCAGACCTACGGTGCGGACCAGGCGCGACGCTGGTGGGTCTACTGGCGGGTCTTTTTCATGGCCTGCGCGGAACTCTTCGGCTACCGGGGCGGCCGGGAATGGATCGTGTCCCACTATCTGTTCGAGCGCCGATGACCGAGATTGCATCCTTGATCCCGAACGTGTAGACCTTGTCCGCCGTGAGCATCCGCCACGGCCAGACAGCCCCCCGACTATCCGCGCTGCTGCTGCTCGCAGCGACCGTTGCGTTGGCGGCGGACGCGGCGACGCCGCCGGCGGACTCGCTCGTCGACGCCTACGCCGAGTTCAGGCAGCTGTTCGATGCCGGCGACTACCAGGCAGCCGCGGCCGCGGCGCAGCGCGTCGTTGAAATCACCGCGGCCGACGCCGGGGACGATCCGCAGAACCTCCAGGCGGCGCTGATGAATCTCGCCTATGCACAGCGGCTCGCGGAAGACTACGTCGGGGCCGAGGCGAGCTACCTGCGGGTCATCGAGCTGGTCGAGGCGAAGGGCCGGCTGACGGATCCTCGACTGGGCAGGGCTTATGCCGGGCTGGCGAACACCTACCACGCGGCGAGGCGGCACGACATCGCAGTGCCCGCCTTCGAGACGGCCGTCGGGATAACGCGCCGCAACGAGGGCCTGTTCTCGGAGGAACAGCTGCCGATGCTGGAGCTGCTCGCGGATTCGCTGACCGAGCTCGGACGCCTCGAGGACGCCCAGCGCGTGCAGTCGTACCGGCTACGCGTCGGCGAGAAGCGCTACGGAAACGTCGATGCACGCGCGATCGGGATCCGTGTCTCAGTGGGCCGCTGGTATGCGCGCATCAGCGCCTATGATCCGGCCCGTCGGATGCTGAAGCAGGTGGTCGAGGACGTGGAGCAGGCGCGTGGACCGGTCGACGTCGCGCTGGTGGCCCCGCTCACGGCGCTGGCCGAGTGCAACCGCCGTCAGTTGCTGAATCCGCTGGATCCCCAGGTCTACGGTGCCGACGCAGAACGGTTCGCGATGTTCCACGATCCGGTCACTCCTCTGGCGCAGGTGATGACCCCGAGACAGCTCGCTGGCGACGGGCAGCGCTGGCTCGAGCGGGCAGCCGACATCGTCGAACAGCAGCAGGAACCTTCGCCAGCCCTGCTCGCGGACGTGCGCGTGCAGCTGGGCGATCTGTTCCAGCTGCTGGACCGCCACGACGAGGCGCTCACCCAGTATCGCGACGCCTGGCAGGCCGCGCAGCAGGTCGATGATGGCGGCGGAACGCTCCCGGAGGCACTGTTCGGCACGCCGGTGCTGCTGCATTACGACCGCCCCGGGTTCTGGGACCGCTATGCGGGGCGCCCGCTCGAGCAGATCGAGCTGCGCAGCGTGGACATCGACCTCACCGTGGATGCGAACGGGCTCGGCACCGATCCGGTCGTGGTCAACGACGCAGGTGACGAGCACTTCGTCGAGGCCACGCTAAAGGCCACCGAGACCGCCCGCTACCGCCCGCGGTTCGCCGACGGCGAGCCGGTGCCGACCGTCGGCGTGCGCTTCTCGCAGCCGTTCATGGTGCTGATCGAAGCCGAGGAGCCGACGCAGGCACCGGCCGGGCCCTGAACGCTCAGTCCGCCTGTGGAACGATCTCGATCGTCTCGTCGGCCTGCCCTTCCGGCAGCAGCCCGCGCGCGATCGCCTGCTCGCGGAACTCCGCCGCGAGCCGGGCACCCGCGTCGCGCATCGCCCTGGCCGTGGCCTTCTCGAGCGCGGGCCGGCCACTCATCGGAATGCCGGACGACGCCTCGGTCCCATAGCCGGTGAAGGTCCAGGACTCCCGCAGTTCGCCGAAGGGCGTATAGGCGTTGATCCGGTAGCGGATGCTCACGGCGTACATCGAGGTGCCGGAGTCCCCCGGCGTGATGAACGCGAACTCTTCCATCACGGGTTCCAGGACGCCGCGGATTTCCGGGTCGGTGCGGGCACCCGCATCGGTCGAGGCGACCGGGACGACGCGGTCGAACATCGCGTTCATCAGTCGCTGGAAGCCATCGGCCTGCGCCTTGCCGAGGTGGATCGAGAACGACGCGCCTTCCCGCTTCTCCTCGTGCACCGCGGCGGCGAACGCAGGGTCCATGTACAGGCCGACGACGATCGGGATGCGAGTGACCAGCGGCGCGGGAATCGACGGCGCGGCCTCGAACCGGGTCGGTACGCAGCCGCTGCCGAGCAGGCCCGCGCAGACCACGGCAAGCACTGCGCCCGTCCTCGGCATCGCTGCGATCATGCGGCGTATGGTCGCACGACGCGTCTCAACCGCGATAGCTGGAGGGTTCGTTCAGTCCCACGAACGTCCCGCCATTGCGCTCGCAGAGAATCCGCATCAACGTCGCGAAGCGCACGCTGGTGTACTGCGGCGCATCGGGCCGCACCGGGAAACCGATCGCGTGGATCCGAACGCGACGCCGTCCGCTCTTGTCCTCGCGGTTGATCATGTCCACGCTGCGCACGACCGAGTCGATCGAGCTGCCGGTGAACTCGTCGCCGAGCACATACAGGCTGATCTTCAGCCCCGAGGCGTAGTAAGTGCGGATCGCCTCGACGATGCCCTCGACCGGGCTCGAGTTGCTGAACGGGAACCAGTCACGCAGCCGCTCCAGCACGAGCTTACGCTGCACCGGGGTGTCCGGAAGCCAGCGGCCGCGGTAGGTCGGGAACATGTAGGCGCCCTCGTCGCTCATGACCTGCCAGCCCTTGACGCTGGGATAGACGTCGAGCACCTCCTGCATCTTGCGGAGCATCAGCGGCCAGGCGTAGTTCGCCATGCTGCCTGAAGTGTCGATGATGAAGATGATGTACTCGCTGTCGACCGGCACGCCGCCGATCGGTGAATCGTCCTTGCGGCGGAACTGGGCGCCGAGCACGCGCTTCATCTCCTCGGTCAGCTCCTGCTGGGCCGACACCAGCTGCCCCTCGATCTGGTTCGCAACCTCGGCGTCCTTGCGCGAGGAGTCGAAGCGGCCACGGATCGCGCTCAGGTCGCCGCGCAGTCGCGCGATCTTCCGCTGCTCCTCGGACAGCTGTATCCGGCGCGCCTCGAGCTCGCGGTTCAGCACTTCGCTGGTGCCGAGGATCTCGTTGAGCTCCTGCTGCAGCTTGAGCAGCTGGCCCTCGAGGTCCACGCGTGACTTCTCGAACACGACCGGCTCGCCCACCTCGGTCAACACCAGCAACAGGATGACCGCGCCGAAGCCGCAGCAGATCGCGTCGAGAAACGACATGCTGAACACCTCGACGTCGCGCCGACCGAGGCGGGAACGTTTCACGGCCAGTCCCTCGAAGGGCTGAGGAACGAGCCCTGCGAGCGGCGGGCGAGCGTCCAGTAGGCACCGGGCGCCATCGGGTCGCCTTCCATCGGCAGCAGGATCACGTTGACGGGGATCCCTGTCGGCAGGCGCGATATCGCACGCTCGAAGAGCTTGAGCCTGGCCTGCCCGTCCACGGTCTTCCTGACCGCCGGCGGCGACGCGCCCTGGGTCGGCAGGCCATCGGTGACCAGGATCACGTTGTCGGGACGGGGCGTGAGCCGGCCCGCTACTGCCAGCGCGTTCTCGAGGCTGGTGCCATCCTGTGGCACGACCTTCCTGAGCGCCTGCAGCGCGTCGTTCAGCGCGTTCGCGTCGCCGGCGTCCAGCCATCGCCCGTCACTGCCCTCGACCATGGCCCGCGGCTGCGTATTGAAGCCGTAGAGCTGGAACTTCGACTTGGCGGGCAGCTGCGCGGTGATCCAGTCGATCGTGCCAACGGTTCGACGCCACTTCGGCGCACTCATCCGCCGCACCTCAGGCATGTTGCGCAGGCGGATCACGTTCACGACGGACTCGTCCATCATGCTCGCGGAGACGTCCACCAGGATCAGGATCCGCTGCCCGCCGACCTTCAGGCCGGTCAGGTACTGGCGGTCGCCGGTTCCGATGAAGCCCTTGATGCGCGTACCGGGCTGGCCGGGGCTCGGGGTCCCCGCGGCGAGCCGCCGCGTGCCCTCCTCCAGTGACTTCAGATCCTGCTTGAGCCGTTCGATCGCCTCGCGCTTCGAGAGCGTTTCCAGGTCCATCTCCGCGAGCTGCTGCTTCAGGCTCTCGGTCTCCTCGATGATCCGGTTCGCGAGCCCCTCGCTCGGCACCTGTTCCTCGGTGGACTGCATCGCATTGCGCAGCACGACCAGGTTCTTGTAGCCCTCGAGCACCTTCTCCTCGAGCTTCGTGACCTCGGAGCGAAGGTCGTCGTTGCGATGCTGGCGCTGCACGCCGGCCTGGGCGCTCAGGATCGTGTAGAACAGCACGATCGCGCCGAAGCCGCAGGCGATCACGTCCAGGAAGGACATGCTGAAGACTTCGGTTTTACGGCGCGCCACGCTCGTCCACCTCGCGCAACAGCAGCAGCTCCGTGCCGGGGCTGCCGATCCGCAGCCGGTCGCCTTCGCGCAGCGGCGCGCGACCGCCGATGCGCTGGCCGTTCACCCAGGTCCCATAGGTACTGCGGTCCTCGAGCCACACGCCATCGCCCGCGCTCCACAGCACGCAGTGCCGCCTGGAGATTCCAGGACCGGCCTCCACGGTCAGTGCCCGCAGGTCTGCGGACGGCGCGGACCCGACCAGCAGCGGATCGGCGCCGATGCGGTAGGCGCGGCCCCGGTAGGCCAGATGCGTCGGACGCAGCGCCTCGGGCACCGACGCAGCCGCTTGGGATACCGCGCCGGCAGCGGCCAGCGGTTCCACCGGCAGGCGCTGCACCAGCGTCAGCGCGCCGGGCTCACGCCGTATCGCGGACTCCCAGGCCAGCGCGCCGAGCGCCGCGGCGCCCGGCGGCAGCACCTCGATCTCGCAGTCACGGATCTCCGCCAGTCGCTCGAGCAGGCCCGGCAGCACTGCGAAACGCCGCGACAGCCGCAGGTGCAGCGGACCACTCGCGGCGCGGGCCTGCTGCAGCGTGTGCACGTAACCCTGGTAGACGGACTCCGCCGCGGACTCGAATTGCGCCGGAGAGAGCTCGATCGCGTGCACGCCGGCGGCGGCCGCGATCTCGACTGTCACGGCCGGCTGGTCGGCGAGGGTCGCAAGCCAGCCGGGAAGCCCGTCGCAGAGCAGCTGCTCCGTACGCGCGTCGTGCAGCGGATCGAAGCGCGTCTTGCGGACGAAGTTCGCCGCCAGCATCTCCAGCCAGGCCTGCTGCAGCGCCAGCCAGCCGTGCTGCGGCAGGACCTCGAAGCGCGTCCGCCTCAGCTCGCCCGCGTGCTCCATGACCGACAGCACGCCGCGGTGCAGCCAGAGCTCGAGCTGCAGCAGGTTCGCCGGGGCGGCACGCAGCGACGCCGACGCGAGCGAGGCGTCCACCAGACCGACCGCCTTCAGGCCGAGCTCCTGCACGACGCCGAGCAGCAGGCCCAGCTGCCCGCGCGTGTACCACGGCGGTACCGCGAGCAGCAGTTCCGGGGCCTCGTCCAGCCAGGGACCGGCAAGGGCCTTGAGTTGCGCGTAGGCAAGCTCGGCCGCCGTGCCCGCGGCCGGCATCGGGCGCGGCAACGCCTCGTCGGACAGGTCCTGCCAGTACCTGCTTTCCGCGAACAACGGCTGCAGCCGTGCGCGCCGGGCCGCCGCCTTACCGGTCTCGGGCTCGCGGCCATCGAGCATCGCGATCCCCGGCTCGGCGGCCAGCACGTCGGCGGCGCTGGCCAGCACCAGCGCGGCGTCGTTGACTTCGAGGGCCAGTGTCATCCGCGTCAGCGCACCTGCATGTGCCGTATCAGGTGCTGGTCAAGGTAGGTTTCGCTGTCCAGCACGAGGCGCTCCTGAGTGAGCTGCAGCCGGTGCAGCAGGAACATGATCACGATGCTGATCAGCAGCGCGATCAGCGTCGAATTGAAGGCGGTGCCGAGACCCGCAGTGACGCCGGAGACGTCGCCGGTGACGGCCTTGTGCGCCTCGCCGAGCGCGTCGCCGATGCCACGCACCGTGCCGATGAAACCGATGGCCGGTATGGCCCAGGCAATGTAGCGGAGCATCGACAGCTCCGAGTCGAGGCGCTCGGATTCCGCCTCGCACACGTCGCGACCCGCCTCGGAGACATCCTGGACGTTGCGTGTGGCCGCGAAGCGGTACAGCGATACCAGCAGCGCCCTCGGCAGCAGGCACGCGGCCTCGACGTTCGGCAGCGCCTCGATCGGCCGCGCGTATTCCCGCGCATCCTCGGGCAGGATGCGCATGCCCTCGGGCACGTGCACCAGGTCGCGCGCGAGCAGCGTGCGCTCGCGCCGGGCCTGCACTCCCTTGTAGCCGATGATGGCCAGCGCCCAGAGCGCGAGGATGATGCAGGCCTCCTGCTCCCAGTCCTTGATCACGACGTAGATCGAGCGCTCCGCGACATAGCTCGGGTCGCTCGCCATTGCCATGCGCTGCTCTTCCATCACCGCGGCGGCCCGCGGCCGGATGATCGTCACATAGGCGGCATGCACGACGATGATCGCGATGATCAGCGCGAACAGGCTGAAGACCAGCTCGTTTGGCGCGCGTGAGTTGATTCGTGACATGCGGCTCGTCTCTCCCGGCTCAGATGTCCACGGGGAAGGACACGTCGAAATCGGCGCGCACCTTCTCGGTCGGCTCGAATCGATCGGGCGTCGACCCTACGGTCCGGGGCCGCTCGTCCGGCGCTGCGTCAGGCGGGGCGGGCTCAGCCTGCGAGTCCTCGGCCTGCTGCGGCCGGTCTGCGTCGGCCTGCTGCGGCGCCGGCTCGCCGGTCGTTCCCGGCGGCACCGGCTCCTGCGCGCCGAGCACGCCGGCCAGCACGAGGCAGGCCACGAACAGCAACAGCGCCCGCTGCAGGCTTCGGCTACTGCGCGTAACGCGCGATGCGGAATCCGACGTCATTGCGCTTGCCCTCGCCGTAATCGCGATATGCCAGCCTGAGCTCGGTGACTGCCGCATGCTTCCAGCTCGAGCCCCGGATCACGTGCACCGACCCCTCGCCGGTGGCCGCTGGATCGACCGTGGCCTCGCCACCCGGCGGACGGACAGTGTAGAGGTCGTGCGTCCACTCCGCGACGTTGCCCCCGAGGTCGAAGATGCCGAGCGCGTTCGCGCTGAAGCTCGCCACCGGTGCCGTGCCGGCATAGCCGTCGTCGAGCCCGTCGAGCACCAGCGGCACGATCGGCTGCGCGCGGCGATCCGCGAAATTTCCGCTGCCCTGCGGCACGGGCAGGTTCTCGCCCCACGGATACTTCAGCAGTCCCGCCGTGCCGCGCCGCGCGACCCATTCCCATTCGGCCTCGGTGGGCAGTCGATAGCCGTTCGTGGCCGGATCCACCGCGACCAGACGGCCACCGCTGTCGCGGTAGGCAGGTGGCAGGCCCTCCTTCTCGCTCAACCAGTTGCAGTAGGCCGCGGCGTCCTGCCAGCTGACGTTGACCACGGGTTGCCGGTCGAGATCCAGCGTCGTCTGCAATATGTAGCCGGAGCGATGCTGCGGGCGGAACTGCCGGTACTCGGCATTGGTGACCTCACGGGTGGCGATGTAGAAACGGCGCTGCAGCGATACGGCCCGCTGCGACTCGTTGGCGCGCCGGCCTGCCTCGCGTCGCGGGCTGCCCATCGTGTAGGAACCTGCCGGCGCGAGCTTCAGCTCCTGTCCCGCGGGGCTGCGCAGCGTCGGCTCGAGCGCGACCATGGCCGGCGGGGCTGCCGCCTGATCACCGGCCTCGCTGCCGGCGGCATCAGACGGTGCAGCCGCGGACGCGACGGCCTCGAGCAGGCGGGCTTCGACCTTCTGTGGCAGACCGGGCCGCGGCGTAACCGTCTCGCGATAGGGTGCGTAGCCACTCTTGCGCAGCTCGATCACGTGCGCGGTCGCCGGCAACTCGAGCGTCTGGTTGGCCCGGCCACGCGGCTCGCCGTCGACGTACAGCTCGGCATCGGCGGGCGAGGCGCTGACGATCACCTGCCCCAGGATTGCCTGAAGTTTCACGTCCACGACTTCGCGTGACCCCGATGCCACGGACAGCTCCCGGCTGGCGGACTCGTAGCCCTCGCGCGAGATCGAGATGGCCTGCACGATGTCCGGGCGGACCTCGATCTCGAGCGGCGTCCGGCCGCGGTAGGCGCCGCCGATCGTCACGTTCGCGCCGGCCGGCCGGGTGCGCACGACCAGGCGACCGTCCGGAACGCCGAGCTTCACCGGACCGATCTCGACGGGAGTGCCCGGCTGGACCTGCAGGTCGGTCAGCCAGGGCTTGTAACCGGCCCGGCGCAATTCCAGGCGGTAGCTGCCGGCCATCAGTTCGAACTCGAGCGGCGTCCGGCCCCGCTGCTCACCGTTTACCAGCAGCTCCGCATCGGCGGGTTCAGAGACCACGGACACCACCGCCCAGCCCGGCGCGAGCTCGGGCCGCAGCAGCTGCAGCCGGCCACCACCGTCTATCTCAACCTCTTCGACGTGGTCGAGGTAACGCTCGGTATCGATCGTCAGGCGGTGCCTGCCGGCAGCGAGCTCGAACTCTCCCGGCACCTCCCCGGCCTCGACGCCGTCCACGCTGAGCCGACCCGGCACCGGCGTCTCGACCCTGAGCCTGCCGGGCAGCAGCTTCATGCTGAACTCGAGCCGCTGGTCGCGACGGTCCGCGATCTCCACCGGTACCTCCAGCCGCTCGTATCCCTCGCGTTCCGCCACCAGGCGGTAGCTGCCCGGCCGCAGCAGGTGACTCGAGCCGAACCTGAGCCCGGGCCAGCCTCCCTGGAAGCTCGCGCGCTCTGGCGTCGGCTCTATCCGCAGCTGCACCGGAACGGACGTGAAGATCACGGCTGCGACCAGGGCCAGCAGGACGAGCCCCGCCACCGTCGCGATGCGACCCCAGGGGAAAGCGCGTCGTCGGCCCGGTGCGTCCGCGCCGGGACGACGGAACGCGACCGCCTCGATGCTTGCATCCTCGGGGGCACCCGAGCCTGCGACGCCTGCCGACGGCTCGGGCACGGGCGGAGCGGTGACGTTCGCGGCGCCTCCCGCCAGCACCTCGAGCACGTGGCGTCCGCCCTGCAGATGGAACTTCAGGCGCCCGTCCGCAACGTCGATCACATCTCCATCGGAAATCCAGGTCGAGCCGCTACAGGCCGCGCCGTTCTGCAGCACCAGCGACTCGTCACCAGCGACCTGCAGGAAGTACCTGCCGTCCTGTATGCCCAGCCAGGCCAGCGGACCCGGGATTCGCGAGCTCACGGTCACATCGCTGCCTTCGCCTCCCAGCGACGCGGGCAGGTCCGCTTCCGCCAGCACGCGCTCTCCGATCGGCTCGCGCAGCACCAGCAGCATGCTCAGATCGGCTCCTCGCACCTGATCACGACGGTCGCCGGCGGTGATCCCGGCAGCAGCGTTATCTCCCGGCGGACGTCGCGGAACCCGGCACGCGATCCGACGACCGTGTAGCGCCCCGGCAGCAGCTCCAGATCCTTGCGCTCGAAGACGCCCAGGCTTCCGACCCTGTAGACGGTCACCTCGGTCGCGTTGTCCGAGCTGAGCGCGATCTTCACCGGCGTTTCCGCGGCGCTGATCAGCGCATCGAGCTCGGCGACCTGCCGGGCGAGCACGGGACCTTGCGGCGTCGCGGAGCGCGCCTGTCGCAGCGCGTGGCGCGCCGCGTTTCTGACCTCGTTGCTGAACAGCCGCTCAGGTCGCGACAGGTAGGCCTCCAGCTCGGCCGCGAGCTGCGCCCGCGGCTCGGTGCGCTCGAGTCCCTGCTGTGCCGGGAGCAACCTCGGGTCGATCGCCAGCGCCTTGCGATATTCCGACAGGGCCTCCTGCCATCGTTCGGCCGACTCCGACTGCCGGGCCGCGGCGAGATGCGCCTCGATCGCCGACTGCCCCTGCGCCCGATCCGCCGCGGCAAGCCCTTCGCGTGCCTCTGGCGCGCCCGGACGAATCCGCCCTGCGCGCTCGAAGGCGCTGCGCGCAGCGGCCGCGTTACCGCGTTGCAGCGCATCGAGTCCCTCGGCGACGGCCCGGGAAAATGCCTCTGCCGACGCCGCCGCCTCCAGGCGCGCGAGTCCCTCACGGGCGTCCGGAGTGTCCGCGTCGAGGCGCAGAGCCTGCCGATAGCGTTCGGCCGCCTCGTCGCCGCGCCCGTCGCGCTCCAGGGCACGCGCTTCCGCGACCAGCCCGCGGACCTCGTCCAGCGAGCCCGCACGCTCGAGTCCGCGCCTGCCGGCCGAGGAGGCGGGCTCGATCAGCAGTGCCAGCTCGAACTGCGCCTTCGCCTCGCCCGCATCGCCGGCGTCGAGCGCGGCCGCGCCCGCCGCGAGCGCCTCGCGGAGCCGGATCCCGGCCAGCTGTTCGAGCTGATCGAGATTCGCGTCGGCGCGCTCGAGAGCGGCGACAGCGATGTCGTAGCGCAACTCGCCCGCGTCCGCTTCGGCGCGGGCCAGCTGCTCGTCGGCGCCGGCGAGCAGCTCTGAGCCCCAGCGGGAAGCGCCACGCTCGCCGATCGCTGCGAGCCGCTCGCCGACGGCGGGCCAGAGTTCCTCATAGCGGGTCTTGGCTGCGGCAAGCGCCTGAAGGTCGCGTTGCGGGTCGGCTTGCTGCTCGGTTCCGGCCTCGACCGCTGCAGCCGGCGGCTCCGCGGCCGTCGCGGCCACTGGCACCTGCCGCTCGACCCAGCGAGGCAGGGCCAGGAACACGAAGCCCGCGGCCACCAGCAGGAACGCGAACACTGCCGCAACGAGTCCGCGCCTGAAACCCTGCCGACGCAGATCGTCCGGACTCGGCCCCTGCAGGTCCCTTCTTCGCCACTGTGGCTCGATCGCAGGGGCAGGCTCCTGCGGCGGCCGCAGTTCCACGCGCGGGCCCGGCGACCCCTCGGCAGGCTGCTGCGCCGGGAATTCGAGCGCGGCCAGCTCGCGCGACAAGATCGAGAAGTCCCGCGGGCGGCGGGCCGGGTCCTTTTCCAGACAGCCCATGACCAGGCGCGCGAGGCCC
>DATIRA010000120.1:0-4215 GCA_035470225.1 Steroidobacteraceae bacterium
ACTGGCAGCGAAAGTTCGCACCGACGCGTCCAGCTGCGGAGGAACCGGGCCCGGAGGAAGCCGGCGATGATGCGCCGCTGGTCGTCGTCGAGGAACCTGCGCGAATCGAGGACATCACGCTCGAGGGCGAGCGGATATCACTTGACGAGCTCCCGTCGCAGGAAGAGGTTCCGCCCTCGATCCGGGTCGAACAGGACGACGAGGCGCTGGAGCCGGAATCGGCATCGGTCGAGCCACCCTCGCCCGCGAGCGAGACGCCGGAACCGGCGCTGCGCGAGAAACCTGCGCCGCTTGCAGCCGAACGCTGGCGCGAAAGCCAGGCGGCCGCCGAGACTGCGGCCGAGACTGCGGCTGAGGCCCCGGTCGAGAGTTCGCGCACGGGGCTCCGGGCCATCGCCTGGTCGGTCGGCTGCGTGGTGCTCGTGGTGGTGCTCACGGCACAGCTGGTGCATCACCATCGCCAGCAGCTGGCTGTCAACCCGCAGGTCGGCCCGGTGTTGCGGTCGCTGTACGAGCGCATCGGACGACCGCTCGAGCCGCAGCGGGACCTCGGCGCATTCGAGCTGCTGCAGTGGGGCCGCGCACAGGAACCCGATACGCCGGGCCAGCTTCGGGTTCGCGCCACCCTGCGCAACCGGGCGGACTTCCCGCAGCCCCACCCGCTGCTGCGCCTGGAGCTGGAGAACCGCTTCGGCGCGCCGGTGGCGGCACGAGCATTCGAGCCGGAGGAATACCTGACGGATCCGGCGCAGGCCGCGCGGCAGCTCGATGCAGGTGCCGCCGCCGAGGCGGAGCTGCTGATCGCCGATCCCGGGCCGGATGCAATGGGATACAGGCTGGATGTTTGCGTCCGGGAATCGGCCTCCCGGCTGCGCTGCGCTCAGGGCCCGGGCTGAGTGAGTTGCTGATGGTCTCGATCGGCCCTTACCGGCTGGACGGCCGGGTCCTGCTCGCCCCGATGGCCGGCGTCGCGGACCTGCCCTTTCGCAGGCTGTGCCGTCGCTACGGGGCCGCACTCGCTGCCGGCGAGATGATCTCCGCCGACCCGAGGCTCTGGGAGACCGGGGAGTCGCGCCGCCGGCGCGACCACTCAGGCGAGCCCGGGCCGCGGATCGTGCAGATCGCAGGCGGCGACGCGGATACCGTCGCGCTCGCGGCGCGCCGCAACGTCGATGCGGGTGCCGAGATCATAGACATCAACATGGGCTGTCCGGCCAAGAAGGTCTGTCGCAAGGACGCCGGCTCGGCCCTGCTGCGCGACGAATCGCTGGTCGCGGACATCCTCGCCGCGACGGCGCGCGCGGTGGCAGTGCCGGTCACTCTGAAGATCCGTACGGGCTGGTCCACCGATCGGCGAAACGGGGTCGCGGTCGCGCGGATTGCCGAAGATTGCGGAATCAGCGCGCTCGCGGTGCATGGTCGCACCCGCGCCTGCCGCTTTGCCGGCGAGGCGGAGTACGACACGATCCGCGCGATCAAGGCGGCGGTCCGAATACCGGTCTTCGCCAACGGCGACATCGATTCCGCGCAGAAGGCGATTGCCGTACTCGCGCTGACCGGAGCCGACGGCGTGATGATCGGTCGCGCCGCGCAGGGACGCCCGTGGATCTTCAGAGAGGTGCGGGCCGCACTCGCCGGCGGGTCGGTTCCTGCACCGCCGTGCGACGCGGAGCTGCGTGATATGATCCTCGGGCATCTGCGCGATTTGTACGTCTTCTACGGCGTGGAAGCGGGGGTCAGAATCGCGCGCAAGCACTTGAACTGGTACTTCCGGGGACGACCCGCGGCACAGGCTTCCCTCGCCGAAGCTCTGCGGGCGACGTCTCCCGAAACGCAGCTTGCGCTGGTGCGGGCTTCGCTCGAGGCTCCGCAGTCCTCGACGGCGGAGGCCGCCTGAGCAGCAGCGGGCAGCGGGGCCCGAGTGGCCGGGGACATTTTAAATGGCATTACGCAAGAAGAGCAGGAGCCGCCGCGAGGCGAAGTCCGCCGGTGCGGCAGCCGGGCGGAACATCACGCTCAGGACCCAGACCGAGACAGCGCTCGAGAACTACTTCACGAGCCTGAACGGGCACCGCCCGGGACACCTCTACGAGCTCGTGCTGCGGGAGGTCGAGGAGCCGTTGTTCCGCGCGGTACTCGACTACACCGACGGCAACCAGAGCCGCGCCGCCGACATTCTCGGCATCAATCGCGGCACGCTGCGCAAGAAGCTCAAGGAATACGGCATCTCCGCGGACTGAGGACCGAGCGTGAATCCACCGATCCGGCGCGCGCTGCTCAGCGTCTCGAACAAGGAAGGACTGCTCGAATTCGCCAGGGCGCTGCGCGAACGCGGCGTTACGCTGCTGTCGACAGGCGGCACGGCATCGATGCTGCGCGCGGACGGCATCGAAGTGACCGACGTGTCCGCGGTGACGGGCTTCCCGGAGATCATGGACGGGCGAGTCAAGACGCTGCACCCGGCGATCCACGGCGGCCTGCTTGGCCGTCGCGGCACGGATGAGGACGTGATGCGGCAGCACGGCATCGAGCCGATCGACCTGGTGGCAGTCAACCTGTACCCGTTCGCGGCGACGATCGCCCGGCCCGGCTGCAGCTTCGAGGAGGCCGTGGAGAACATAGACATCGGCGGACCGGCCATGGTCCGCGCCGCGGCGAAGAACCATGACCGCGTGACGGTCGTCGTGGACCCGCTCGACTACGGCACCGTGACCGCCGAGATGGACCGTGGCGGCGGCGGCATCCCGGACGAGATCCGGCTGCGCCTGGCGACCAAGGCATACGCCCACACGGCTCAGTACGACGCAGCGGTCGCCGCGTACCTGGACCGGGCGGCGCGCCCCACGGTGGGCGAGTTCCCGGAGCTGCTGTCGCTGCAGTTTCGAAAGCGCATGGACCTGCGCTACGGGGAGAACCCGCACCAGAAGGCGGCTTTCTACGTCGCGAGCGACGTGCAGGGCGCGGGACTCGGGTCGGCCTCGCAGCTCCAGGGCAAGGAGCTTTCGTACAACAACCTCGCCGACGCGGACACGGCACTGGAGTGCGTCCGCCAGTTCGAGCAACCGGCCTGCGTAATCGTCAAGCACGCCAATCCCTGCGGCGTGGCGGTCGCGGCGACGACCCGCGAGGCTTACGACCGCGCGTTCCGCACCGATCCTACCTCGGCGTTCGGTGGCATCATCGCCGTCAACCGGCCGCTCGATCGCGACACGGCACGGGCCATCCTCGAGCGGCAGTTCGTCGAGGTCATCGTCGCGCCGAGCGTCGATGAGCTGGCGCGCGAGGACTGCGCGAAGAAGGAAAACCTGCGCCTGCTGGTGACCGGTGGACTCGCGCAGAGCAATTCGCGACTCGAGCTGCGTAGCGTGAACGGCGGCCTGCTGATACAGACACGGGATGCCGGCATGGTCGCGCGCGGCGAACTGCGGGTCGTGACGCGTCGGGAACCGACGGACGCGGAATTCGCCGACATGCTGTTCGCCTGGCAGGTGTGCAAGTACGTCAAGTCGAACGCCATCGTGTTCGCCCGCGACGGCCTGACCGTCGGCATCGGTGCGGGCCAGATGAGCCGCGTCGTCTCGAGCCGCATCGCGGCGATGAAGGCCGCCGACGCCGGGCTCGACACCCGGGGCGCGGTCATGGCCTCGGATGCGTTTTTCCCGTTCCGGGACGGGCTCGACGCGGCGGTCGAGCACGGCATCGGTGCGGTGATTCAGCCCGGCGGCTCCAAGCGCGACGCCGAGGTGATCGCAGCTGCCGACGAGCACGGCATCGCGATGGTGTTCACGGGCATGCGGCACTTCCGCCACTGAACGGTAAACCGTGCCCCGCAACGGCGCCGATGAAGCGCTGAGGTGACGAAATGAAGGTCCTGATCATCGGCTCGGGCGGCCGCGAGCACGCGCTGGCCTGGTGCGTTGCCCGCTCACCTCGCGTGACCGCAGTCTTCGTCGCGCCGGGCAACGCGGGCACCGCCTCCGAACCGCACTGTTCCAACGTCGACATCGCATCCGACGACATTCCCTCGCTGCTGCGCTTCGCAATCGAGCACGCCGTGGACCTGACCATCGTCGGCCCGGAGGCGCCACTCGTGCTCGGAATCACGGACGAGTTCAGCACCGCGGGGCTGCGCTGCTTCGGACCGAGCCGGGAAGCCGCGCAACTGGAGGGATCGAAGTCCTTTACGAAGGACTTCCTGGCCAGGCACGACATCCC
>DATIRA010000121.1:0-11553 GCA_035470225.1 Steroidobacteraceae bacterium
CCGAACGGATCACCGGCGCGCGCTCGATCTCCAACGGACTGACGCTGCCGGAGCTCGCGGCGGAGGGCGACTGGTTGAAAACGCGCATGTCGGCATGTCGGGCTCGGCGCGCGCGGACGCAGCCGGCGGCGGAGGGCGCCAAAGCATCAGGCGACCTGTTCCGGGCGCTGCGCGACCACGGCGGCACGGACGTGCCACGCTATCGGCTGCTCAACGGCGCGATGGGCGCGGCCTGCATGCACGCCGGCGGTCTCGTGGCCGCCTCGCAGACGACCGCGTCCTGGGTATCCGAGCTGCGGCCGGGAGGATCCCTGCACTGGGTGACCGGGACGGCCGCGCCCTGCACCGGGCTGTTCAAGCCGGTGCGTGTCGGGGAGCCACTCGACCTTGGGCCGGCGCCGACCGACCGGGTGGATCGGGCAAGCCTCTGGTGGCGCCACGAGCGGCTGCATCGACAGGTGATGTGCGACCCGGTGCAGCTTGGAGCGCTCTTCATGCCCGAGCGGGACGCCGTAGAGCAGCGCTGGCTCGAATCACCGCCAGAGCCGGCAGCGGCCTTGGATGAGGCCGATCGGTTGCTCGCCGAGTGGACTTCGCGGGTCGAAGCCGCGCGGGCGAGGGACACGCGCCCGCGCTGGGTGCGCCGCTACTGGAACCGGCGCGAGCTGCGCGCCGGACGCGTGACGGCCTGAGAGCGTACCGGGCCGCAGCGCCTTACGGCCGGCAGTGGACCAAGGTCGCATTGCGTGGTCCGGGAGTGGCCTTTAGCGTCGCGGGCTTTGACACCCGCCACGGGAGATCTCCATGCCCAGCGCAGTCATCGTAGCCGCGGCGCGGACCGCGGTTGGCAAGTTCGGCGGCAGCATCGCCGGCATACCGGCCTCCGAGCTCGGCGCGGTCGTGATTCGCGAGGTGGTTCGCCGTGCAAACCTGAACCCCGGGCTCGTGGACGAAGTCATCATGGGGCAGGTGCTCACCGCGGGCTGCGGTCAGAACCCGGCGCGCCAGGCGCTGATCGCGGCAGGCCTTCCCGAGCACGTACCGGGCATGACGATCAACAAGGTCTGCGGCTCCGGACTGAAGGCAGTTGCACTCGCCGCACAGGCGATCGCGGCCGGCGACGCCGAGATCATCATCGCGGGCGGTCAGGAGAACATGAGCATGGCACCGCACCTGCTGCCGGGTTCGCGCGACGGCTGGCGTATGGGCGACTTCCAGGCCGTGGACAGCATGATCCGCGACGGACTCTGGGATGCCTTCAACCGCTACCACATGGGCACGACCGCGGAGAATGTGGCGAAGCGGCACGGCATCACGCGCGAGCAGCAGGACCGCTTCGCGGTTGCGAGCCAGAACAAGGCCGAAGCCGCACAGAAGGCGGGGCGGTTCCGTGACGAGATCGTTCCGGTCATGGTGCCGCAGCGCAAGGGCGAGCCGGTTGCCTTCGATCAGGACGAGTTCGTGCGCCACGGCGCCACGCTCGAGGGCGTCAGCGGCGTCCGCCCGGCTTTCGCGAAGGACGGCAGCGTCACCGCGGCGAACGCCTCGGGGCTGAACGACGGTGCGGCTGCCGCGCTGGTGATGTCCGAAGCGCGCGCTGCGGCGCTCGGCCTCGAGCCGCTTGCCCGGATTCGCGCCTACGCGTCTGCCGGTCTCGATCCTGCCTACATGGGCATGGGTCCGGTTCCGGCCTCGCGCCGCTGCCTCGAGAAGGCTGGCTGGAAGGCGGACGACCTCGACTTGATGGAGATCAACGAGGCGTTCGCCGCACAGGCCTGCGCGGTCAACCAGGAGATGGCCTGGGATCCGGCGCGCATCAACGTGAACGGGGGTGCGATAGCGATCGGCCATCCGATCGGCGCCTCGGGCGCACGGATACTCGTGACGCTGCTGCATGAGCTGAAGCGGCGCAGCGGCCATCGCGGCCTCGCCTCGCTGTGCATCGGCGGCGGAATGGGCGTCGCGCTCGCCGTCGAGCGCTGAAGACCGCCGGGGCCCGGCCCGGGGAACTCGCCGTCGCGTTTCCAGCGGTCCGCGCGACGCGGCGGCTCAGCCACGCCCGATCAGCGTATCGACGATCTCGCGAAACCTGGGCTCGGAGCGGATCTGGTCCAGGTCGGAGTCGTGTTCCAGCCATTCCCGGCTGATGTTCCCGACCTTGATAAGGCATTGCTCGAGGCAGTCCAGCGCCTTTTCCGTCTCGCCGGCCAGCGCATAGAAACAAGTGGCGTTGTAGTGCACGATCGAGTCGCGCGGAGCGGCTTCCATCGATTTCTGCATCCAGCGCTCCGCTTCCTGCTTCTCGCCCAGCCGGATCAGCGCGAAGGCACCGAGGTTCCACGCTCGCACGTCGTCGGGATTGAGCTCGAGTATCCTGCGCGCCCGAGCTAAGCCGAGGCGGGTCACCTCGACCGCCTTGTCAGGCTCGCCCAGGCTCACGTAGAGCTGCGCCTGCAGCAGCACGCTCTGGTAATCCTCCGGGCGAACTCTCGCGGCCCCCTCGAACAGCTCCAGCGCACGTCGCAGGTCTCCCTCGTGAACCTTGCTGCGGCCGTAGAAGTACCAGGCCTCGTAGTTGCCGCGGTCGAGCTGCAGGGCCGTACGGAACTCGGCGTCGGCCTTGTCGTAGTCCATGCTCATGCAATGGGCGATGCCGCTGGAGACGTGGGATTCCGGGAGATCAGGGGCCAGCTCCAGCGCGCGTGCGCTGCTCCGCAGCGCCTCCTCGCGACTCTCGCGGGCCGCGTTGAAGTACATGTACTCGAAGCCGTAGGTGTAGGCGAGGCCGGCCCACGCCTTGCCAAAGCCCGGCTCGATGTCGATCGCGTGCTGGAACATCTGACGCGCAAAGATCGTGTCCTGCGCGCTGTGCCGGGCGAAGTAGGACAGGCCGCGCAGGTAGAAGTCGTAGGCCTTGGGCGATACTTTCACGCCCTGCTCCGGCGGGGTGCGTTCCATCGTCAGGCTCAACGTGCTCGCGATAGACGACGCGATCTCCTCCTGGATCTTGAATACATCCTCGAGACTGAAGTCGAAGCTCTGCGACCAGAGGTGATAGCCGTCCGCGGTGTTCACCAGCTGGGCCGTGATGCGCATTCGTTCGCCCGACTTGCGGACGCTCCCCTCGAGCACCGCGCTGACCTTCAGCTTGCGGCCGACCTCCTGGATGTCCGCGCTGCGCGCCCCGAAGTGGAACGACGACATCCGCGAGGCCACGTGCAGGTCCTCGATCTTGGTCAGTGCGTTGAGGATCTCCTCGGCGATGCCCTCGCAGAAATAGCTCTGGTCCTGCTTCTCGCTCATGTCGCCGAACGGAAGAACGGCGATGGACAGCCCGCGTTCAGCCCGTGCCTCCGCAGCCGCCGCCGAGGCCATCGCCGGCGGGCTGTCGGCCGGCTCGGACGGCCGGTCACGCTGCAGCCCGTCCGGGGTCAGTTCGTAGGCCCATGCGAGCACCAGCGCGAGCGGAAAGCCGAGGATCGCGAAGACGACCAGCAGCGTGACGGCCCATTCCGGCATCCGCAGCGCCTCGAATATCAGGTCGCCGCCTTCCATGACGGCCCAGGCGACGATCACGTATGCGACTGCGACACGGATGACCTTGCGCTTCTTCAGTTCGCCGAGAAAGGACGAGAACTTCTGGCGGCTCATCTGATTGCCATTCCCCTGTCGGCCGGAACCCGCGGTCAGCACCGCGCTGCTCGAGTGCCGTGCGGGCCATCCTCGCCGGTCACCAGCACTGCTTGCAGTATATTGAACTCCCGTGCGATCGCATCATGTCGCGCATCGAGTAGCGAGGCTGCCCGCCGTTGACCGGAATCCCACCAGGATGCATGCGCCGAGTCGCCCGCCCGGTGTCTGCCCTTGCGGCCACGCTGCTCGCCGGCTGCACGGCGACGCCTGTGGACCCATACGGGCCCACGACGCCTCCGGCGGTGCTCGCAACGCTTGCCGATGCGGGCGTAAGGGATCTGCGCGCCCCGTATCGCGAGGCGGTCTGCCGCAGGCTCGCGCAGCACGGTAACGACTGCGACGACATCCTGTTGCGCCTGTCAGGCGAGGGCACTGTGCCCGCCGCAGCTGCCTCGCCGGCAGCAGTCGACCTTGCCGAGCGGTACCGAGTCGTGATGGTGCCGGGCTTCTTCGCCGAGTGCTTCGCGGTGCTGGCGCACACGTTCGCGGATGTCGAGCGGGAACTCGGGCGGCAGGGTTATTCAGTCTCGCATATGCAGGTTCCGGGACGCAGGAGCACCGCGCACAACGCAGCGGAGCTGGCCCGGCAGTTCTCGGAGCTTGCAAGCGACGCGCGGCCGATCATCGTCTTTGCGCACTCGAAGGGACTGCTCGACACCCTCGAGTTCATCGCCGGGCACCCCGCGGCCTCAAGACAGATCGCGGCTGTAGTCAGCGTGGCAGGTGCCGCGAACGGCAGTCCGCTCGCGGACCAGTTGCTGACCAGCTACCAGAGGTTCGTCGCCGGTACGCCATGGCCCGGGTGCGAAACCGGGGACGGTGCGGAGATCGATGACCTGCGGCGCGACGTGCGGCTCGAGTGGTGGTATCGCAACCGCGCTGCGATCGACGTGCCAGTATTCTCGTTGGTAGCCGCGCCGCGTCCCGAGCGCGTGTCGCCGGGGACGCTGAGCACGTACCGCAGCCTGGCCGAAATCGACCCGCGCAATGACGGCAAGCTCATCTGGTACGACCAGATCGTGCCTGGCGGGTATCTGCTCGGATATGTGAATGCTGACCACTGGACCATCGCGATCCCGGTCGCCGAGGAGCTTCCGCCGCTGGCACGGTGGTTCCCGGACGAGGTGCCGAGGACGGCGCTGGCCGAGGCGGCGATCGAACTGATCGATCGAACTCTCGATGCAGACGGACCACGCTGAACGGCCGCGAGGCCGTAGCACCCGCGCGCGGGCTTTCGACCGCGCCCGGTCCGTCTTACCATACAAACTCACCTCGGACTGGAGTCACTAGTGGCCGGCGCCAGCTTGCTCACCCTGCTCGACGACATCGCCAGCGTGCTCGACGACGTTGCGCTGATGACGAAGGCCGCGACCAAGAAGACCGCAGGCGTGCTGGGCGACGATCTCGCGTTGAACGCGCAGCAGGTCTCGGGGGTCCGGGCCGATCGCGAGCTGCCGGTTGTCTGGTCCGTCGCGAAGGGATCATTGGTGAACAAGGCGATCCTGGTGCCTGCCGCGCTCGCGATCAGCGCGCTCGCGCCCTGGGCGATCACTCCGCTGCTGATGATGGGCGGCCTGTTCCTGAGCTTTGAAGGATTCGAGAAGATCTGGCATCGGCTGGTACACCGCAAAGACGAGCAGGCACATCGCGAGGATCTCCGGCACGCGCTGGCGGACCCTGGGATGGACTTGCGCGAATTCGAGAAGAAGAAGATCAAGGGCGCGGTCCGCACGGACTTCATCCTGTCCGCCGAGATCATCGTGATCGCACTCGGCTCAGTCGCCACGGCGACCTTCGGCGTGCGCGTCGCCGTGCTGATCAGCATCGCGTTGATGATGACGGCGGGCGTGTACGGTCTGGTCGCGGGGATCGTCAAGCTCGACGACATGGGCCGGTACCTTGCGGGACGCGAGGGCGGGGGCGCGTGGGCCTCGTTCGTGCAGGCGCTCGGACGCGGCATCCTCTGGTTCGCGCCCCGGTTCATGAAGCTGCTGACCATCGCCGGCACCGCGGCGATGTTCCTGGTCGGAGGAGGCATCCTGGCGCACGGGATCCCCTGGATCGAGCACCGCGTGGCCGCACTCACCGCAGGCGCCTCGGGAGTCGTCGCCGCGCTGGTGCCGCTGCTGGCCGCGCTGGTGGTTGGGTTGCTGGCAGGGGCAGTGACGGTCGCAGTGGTCGGACTGGTCGGGAAACTCCGCTCGCGTGGCCGCGCGGCCTCGGAGCCCGGGTCCTGAGCTGCTGAATACAGGGGACCGTTGAAATGCCGCCGGAATATCGCTCGCCCGGAGTATTCGTGGAAGATATGAGTCCGGCTCTTCCGCCGTCGATCAAGGCCGTACCCACCTCCGTTGCGGCATTCGTCGGCCGCACGCGACGCGGACCCACCGAGGCACCGGCGCTGCTCGCGCGCTTCTCCGACTTCGAGCGTCTCTACGGCGGGCTCGCCGACGACTGTCCGCTGAGCCATGCCGTGCAGCAGTTCTTCGATAACGGCGGCACGCAGTGCCACGTTGCGCGAGTGATCCACCGCGCCGCGAACGGCTCGCCCGACGAGGCCGCGCCGATCACCGATGCCGACCTGGTCGGAGCGGGCCTGCAGCCTGCAGGTCGCGGTCTGTGGCTGCTGGACCAGGCAGATCCGGTCAACATCCTCTGCATTCCGCCGCTCGCGCCCGGCGTCGACGTGGCGCCGTCGAGTTGGGACGTCGCGATCGGCTGGGCGAGATCCCGGCGTGCCTTCGTGATCGTGGACGCACCGGCATCCTGGACCACGGCGTCCGCGGCGGCGCGCAGTGTCGGGAATTACGTCTCCAGGGATCCGAACGCAGCGATTTACTTTCCGCGCCTGGTCGTCCCGACAGGGCTGCACGGCAGGCGGCGGCGCGCCTTCGCGCCCTGCGGCGCGGTCGCCGGCGTGTTTGCACGCACCGACGGGTCGCGCGGCGTCTGGAAGGCGCCGGCGGGTACCGAGGCCAGGCTCGATGGTGTTGCAGGACTGAACGTCGCGGTCAGCGGCCACGACAATGGCCTGCTGAACCGGGCGGCCGTCAACGCGCTGCGCAGTTTCCCCGGGTACGGGCCGCTCGTCTGGGGCGCGCGCACGCTGGCCGGCGAGGACGGCAGTGGTTCCGAGTGGAAGTACATCCCGTCGAGGCGACTCGCGCTGCACATCGAGGAAAGCCTCGACCGGGGACTCCGATGGACCGTGTTCGAGGCGGGCGGCGAGCCGCTGTGGGTGAAGATCCGCGCTGCGACGACAGGTTTCATGCAGAGCCTGTTCCTTGCCGGCGCGTTCCAGGGCGCGGCGCCGAAGGATGCCTACTTCGTCAGGTGCGGGCTCGACACGACCAGCCAGGCCGAGATTGCACGGGGAACGACGAACCTGCTGGTCGGCTTTGCCGCGTTGAAGCCGGCCGAGTTCCTGTTGATCCGGCTGGCGATTCGCACGGCCGTAGCCGCGAGTTGATCGATCCATGGCGGCCGCCGGCCTGCTCGCCGGTGCTTGCGAATTCCGTTAGCATCCTTTCACCAGCACGCTCAGGGGGCATCGACTATGAAGTTCGCGGCAAAGGGTCTGCCAATGACTGCGCAGGGCATGGCAGCTGTCTGCGAGATGCTGAACGTAGGGGAGCCGGAGATCTGGGCCGTGCTAACGGTCGAGACGCGCGGTTTCGGTTACCTGCTGGACCGGCGACCGCAGATCCTGTTCGAGCGCCACATCTTCAGCAGCCGCACGCGAGGCAAGTACGACAAGAAGTACCCGGACATCTCCGGCAAGGTCGGCGGCTACAAGGGCGGCGCGGCGGAATACGATCGCCTCGAGAAGGCGATGAAGCTGAACGAGGAAGAGGCGCTCAAGAGCGCTTCCTGGGGCCTGCCACAGGTGATGGGTTTCAATCATCGAGTCGTCAACAAGACCACGGTCCGGCAGATGGTCACGGCGATCGTCGAGAGCGAGGACCGCCAGCTCGAGGCGCTCGGCAACTTCATCATGGCGAGTCCAAAGTGCAGGATCGGTATCCAGCGGCGTGACTGGGGCACGTTCGCAGCCTGCTACAACGGTCCGGCTTTCCGTCGCAACGACTACGACAACCGGCTTGCTGCGGCCTTCGAGAAGAACCGGCGGATGTTGCCGGACCTGGGGCTGCGCAGGGCGCAGGTGGCGCTGCACTACCTGGGATTCGATCCCGGCGTGATCGACGGGCTGCGTGGACGACGCACGCGCGGGGCGATCACGGACTTCCAGCTCCAGAATGACCTGCCGGTCACCGGCGAGCTGGATGAGGAGACCGAGAGCACGCTGCTGGCGGCGGCATTCGAGGCGTGAACGATCGGCGGCGGTCGATGCACGAGGGTGCAGCCATGAGACGGCGGATCCGTTCGACGTCAGTCGCCTCGTTGGCCTTGCTGTGGCTGGTCGGTTGTGCAGCGCTGGCCGATGGTGGAGAAGAGTCCGTGGCGGTGGCGAACCTGCCGGGTTTCGGGGCAGTTCGCCTGGTTGCTTCGACGGACCAGGATTCGAGTCCGCCCGGCGCGAAGCTGCTGCTGTTGGACTCGGATGATGAGGTCGCCTACCGCTTTGCGCCACCGCCCGGCAGCGATGAGTTCGCGTTCTACAGGATGGTGGAGGGCGCGTTCACCGACGTCGACGGGGATGGCCAGGTCGATCTGGTTGCGGTGATCGAATACGTCACCGGTATCGGTCCTGGCGGTGCGGAACCGTTTCCGCTCGCGGCGGTATACCTGCGGCGGGGAGACGCGTTCGAGCCGGACCTGCCGCGCCAGCAGCGGGTGAACCAGCCGCCGGTTTACGATCAGTGGGGCGACCTGGACACGCTGCTGCCCATGCTCGACCCCGCGCACTGACGCTCGAACGCACCCGCGTCTCGGCGGCAAAACAGCGAAGCGGGCAGTGGTCGATCAGTTTGTCGCGAGGTTCAGCTTGGCCCGCAGTAGCTCGACCCACTCCCGACACTTGGCCGGCAGCTTGCGGACCGGTTGGCCACCCGGTTCCAGCGGCGCATAGGGCAGCAGCAACATCAGCGCCAGGTACACGAGGATCATCCCGCCGCCGCTAAGGAATACGAGCAACACCGCGAAGATCCGCAGCAGCGTGACGTCCAGCCCGAAGTAGCGGGCGAGACCCTGGCACACGCCGCTGATCACGGCCCCTTCGCTGACCTGCTGCAGCGCACGCGCCGGGTCCCTCGGCGGCGGTGCGGCGAAGGACGCGGCGCCCGGTGACTGCACAGGACCGATTTCCTCGAGGGACGGCTCGAGCTCGGCCAGCGTGACGACCGACTGCTGCGGGCTCATGCGGCGGCTGCACTGGTCTGCGACCGCCTGTTCCAGGTCGCTCAGGATTTCCTGCTGGTCAGGGTTGCCCTCGAGCGCGCGCGACGCCTCGGCCATGTACAGCTCGAGACGACGGTAAGCCTGCTCCTGGAACTGGAGCGTGCTGCCGTTCAGGCCGACTGTGACCGAGATTCGTTGCATGGCTCAGTGTCCCATATCCGCGATCGTGCGATTGATCCGACTCCAGTACTCGTCCAGCACGTTGAGCTGCGCCTTGCCGGCCTCGGTGAGCCGGTAGTACTTGCGGGGAGGACCCGCGTCCGACTCCTGCCACTCGTACAGCACGAGATTCTCGCGCCGCAGCTTGCTCAGCAGAGGGTACAGCGTGCCTTCCTGCGTCGCGAACTCCGTGCCCGCGAGTCGCCGCAGGATGTCAGGGACATACACGCTGCGCACGCCGACGATCTTCAGCACCAGGAATTCGAGCAGGCCCTTGCGGATCGGAGCGAGCTTGGATTCGACGACCATAGTATTTCAGGCAGCTACCTTGTCGTAAAAAGGTACTGGACTTTGAAACAGCCGTCAACAGCTCCCTTGTGCGGGCTCGGCTCACCGCGTGGTCTCGATTCGACCGGTGTGCCGGTTACACTGGACCGGTCCCAAGAAAGGGCGCGCAACTTGGACGAGATCCTCTCCGGACCGATGGCATCACTGCCGCATTGGCTGACCGAGCCGTTTCTTACGATCGGCCAGACGGAGGTCAGCATCGGGCGGCTGCTCGGTATTGCCGTGATCCTGGTGCTTGCCTGGTGGGGCTCGACCCAAGTCGAGCGCGTGCTGCAGCGTCTGGCAACCAGGATGGCCGACCCGGACGACCCGGGGTCAGCTGCGGGCGCCTATGCCTTCAGCCGCGTGGCACGCTACTCGGTCTGGATCCTGGCCACGATCATCGGCCTGACGGCCCTCGGATTCGACCTGACCAGTCTCGCGATCCTCGGCGGTGCCATTGGCGTCGGGCTCGGCATCGGCCTGCAGGGGTTTTTCGGCAACCTGTTCGCAGGACTGGTGCTGCTGTTCGAACGGTCGATCAAGGTCGGCGATTTCGTGGACCTGCAGTCGGGCGTCATGGGTCGGGTCAGCGAAATCAGCATGCGCTACACGCGGATAACGACCAACGATTCCGTGGACATTTTCGTGCCTAACGCGGAGCTGACCGGGGGGCGCGTCATCAACTGGAGCTACGGCGAGAACGCCCGTCGGATCCACGTGCCGTTCGGCGTCGCATACGGAACAGACAAGGACAAGGTTAGGGAAGCCGGCATAGCGGCCGCTCGCACCATCGATGGCACGATTTCCAGCGGGGGTCGCGAACCGGACGTCTGGCTGGTCGGTTTCGGAGACAGCAGCCTGAACTTCGAGCTGATCGTATGGGTCTCGCTCAAGCTGCTCGTCGCCCCCGGACGGACCCAGGCGCGATACCTCTGGGCCATCGAGACCGAGCTGGCCAGACGTGGCATCGAGATTCCGTTCCCTCAGCGGGACCTGCACCTGCGCTCGGGCACGCTGAAGATCGAGCGCTCCGAGCCGGGCGCATCTGCTTCGGTCGAGTGAGCCGAGCTGATGCCGGCCCCGGACTGCCCGCTCAGCGGCGGGCTCGCAGCCTTGCCTTGACCTTCGCACCTTTGGCTTCGAGCGATGGCCTGAGCCATTTCTGGAGCCACGGCGCGTAACCTATCAACTTGGCCAGTCGCAGCGTTCTCGACGGTCAGCGCAGCGCCACGCGAGTGTCGAGCGCGATGCCGGCGAGCTCGTAGCCGCGCCTGAAGTCTTCGACGTGCCGTCGCATCCAGGCCTCCGCCTCGTCGGGCTTGCGCTGGCTGATCGCCTCGAGGATGCAGCGCTGCGCGACCAGGATGCGCGAACGTCCCTGTGGTACGCGGTCGATCATCCGGCGCAACGAGGGGGCGAGCAGTCCGGTAACCGGCTCCATCGCCATCATCAGCACCTTGTTGCCGCTCAGCGCGGCCAGGCGCGCGAAGAACTCGGATACGGCCGAGACCGCGGCCTCCGCATTGCGCGCTGACTCCACCGCGGCGATGGTCTGCGCCAGCGGTGCGAGGTCCTCGCTGACCGGGTGCTGCGCGGCCAGCGCCGCAGTACGCGGCGCGATCGCAAGCATCGCTTCCCACAGCTCGATGAACGTCACCTCGTCCAGCGCCAACGCGCGACGCAGCCGCGACGCGGTCTCGCTCTGGGCGGGACGGGTTACCACCAGACGCTTGCCACCGCCCGGCCGGCCTACGAGTCCCGCCGACTCGAGCTGCCTGAGCGCCTCGCGAACCGTTGAGCGATTGACCGCGAACTGCCGGGCCAGCTCAGTCTCGGTGGGCAGCGGATCCCCCGGTCGAAGGCTGCGCTTCAGGATCTTCTGCTCGATGGCGCTCGAGACCCGCCGGTAGGCGGGCTGTGGGGCAAGGGGTTCGAACATCGCGTCTGCTTCGGGGGCCATTGCGTACGGATTGACTGATGGTCGGATTGTCGGACAATATGCCAGTTGGCGAC
>DATIRA010000122.1:0-8438 GCA_035470225.1 Steroidobacteraceae bacterium
AGTTCCTTCGGGAACATCATGAAGAAGACGTCCTGCACGCGCTGCCACCAGCTCCTGGCCGGCTGGCGCGTGAGTACCTCGTCGCCGGAGACCCAGCGCAGCTTGCCGGAGTCGTCCAGCACGACCTCCCAGCTGTTCGCCGGCTGCATATCCCGCTCGATCAGCTCAGCGAGTTCACCGGCGAGCCCGGGTCCCTGCACGACCACGCCCATCTCGGTGTTTATCGCTACCGAGCGGGGATCGAAATTCATCGAGCCGACGTAGGCGCGCTCGCGATCGATCACCATCGCCTTCGAGTGCAGTCCCATGAACTCCGCGCGCACCGGCGGCGTGTCGCTGACGATCGATTGTATCGCGGCGTCGTGGCGCATCTCGAACAGCTGCACGCCGGCAGCGAGCAGGTCACGGCGTCGCTGCTTGTAGTGACTGTTCACGGCGGGAACGTCGTGCGAGGCGAGCGAATTGGTCAGGATGCGGATCGTCACGCCATTACCGGTCAGCCGCCTGAAGGTCTCGATCGCGGTGTCGCCCGGGATGATGTAGGCGTTGATGATCAGCACCTCGTGCCGGGCGCCGAGCAGCAGCTGGTAGATCGAGGCCAGCATCTCGTGGGCGATCTCGCCGGCTGCGGGCACGTCGGTGAGCATCTCGCTGCTGCCCGCATGGAGGCGCCCGGCCAGCGCCTCGAAATCCGCGGACCAGTCCCGAGGCTCGAGCTCGAAGCGCTCCAGCGCGCGTCGTCCGCGAAGCCTGGCCTGCAGTGTCGATCGGGCCTCGGCGACCGCCTGCGGGTTCGGCCGGACAGCGAGTGCCGATGCAGGCAGGACCCAGTCGCTGTTCCAGAAGGCGTCGAACACTTGCGATGCCTCCCGGGCAATCGGCCCGATGCCAATGACGTCGAGATCGTGAAAATTGAAGTCCTGGTTGAGTCCGAAATATTCATCCCCGATGTTGCGTCCACCGATGACCGCGGCGCGGTTATCCGCGATCAGCACCTTGTGGTGCATGCGCTGGTTGAGCCGCTTCATGTCGGTAAGCGCCTCGCCCGCGCGGCTCGCCAGCCCTCGCCTGGACCACGGATTGAACAGCCGCAGCTCGATGTTGGGATGCGAGTCGAGCAGCGCGGCGCCGTGGTCGCGCAGCTTCACCGTGCTCGCGTCGTGCAGCAGCGCGCTGATGTCGTCGACCAGCAGTCGCACGCGGACGCCTCGATCCGCGGCGTCGAGCAGGCGCTCGATCATCAGCAGGCCCGAGCTGTCCGCGTACCAGAGGTAATATTGCAGGTCGATCGAGCGACGTGCCGAGTCGACCAGCGCGAGCCGCCAGCGCAGGCCATCCTCGTTGGAGTCCAGCAGCTCGAAGCCGGAGACCCCGTCGCCGTATTGTGCTGTGAGGCCGGCCTCGACCGGCGCCAGTCGATCGGATGGTTGGGCGGCAAGTGCGAACGCGGGCTCCGGGGGCGGCACGGACCCGAAACGCTGCGCGGCGCAGCCACTGAGCAGCACGACCGCGAGAAGCCCGGGCAACCACCGGGAACTGAACGCGGGAATCCGCAATCGCGCCACCCGGCCGGTCAGCTTCCCGCGGCTGCGGTCAGGTGCTACCTCGTTCATCAAGCCGCACCTTCAGGTTATTCGTACCTGAAAGAAACGTATATCGGGCGCGAAAGGCTGAAAATTACGGAAACCTGCAGCCGCTTCCTCATCGGCCTTGAGCCCTGCTTGTACCGGGGCCGGGGTCCCTCGATCGAGACCCCGACCCCGAATCATGTCGGACCCTTGCGGCGGCTACTGCTGGGCCGCAGCGTCCGCGTCGACCATGCCGTGACCAAAGAACGAGGTCCTACCGTCCTCGCCGTAGCAGTAGCGCGGGTCGCCCGCTAGCTGCACAGCCGGGCAGGACATCTGCTGGGCGGAGCGCTGCACGGCAGCCTTGACCGCTCCAGGGCTCCACTCCGGATGCATCTGCTTGACCAGCGCAGCCACGCCTGCCGCATGCGGTGAGGACATGCTGGTGCCGTTCAGGTACCCGTAGCGATAGCCGCCATCGGCCAGCACCGTGAGGCCGTCATACTGAGGCAGCAAACCCTCGATGTAGTCGTAGTAGTCCCAGATGCCATCGACGGGATCGCTGGTGCTACTGAGTGCGCCGAGCACCGCGTCCTGTGCCGTGCCGGTGGCACGGAAGTAGTCGCCGCCTGGGGCGGTGACGTCCACCCGGGACATCCCGACACTCGAGTAGTCGGCAATCCAAAGATCGTAGCCGGGATAGCCGACAGGGCCGGTTGCGGAAACGGTCAGTACGCCGGGAAGCTCGGCCGGGGCGACGCGGCAGTTGTTCTTCACGTCACGGACCTCTGCGGAACCCGGTGGCCAGTCCGGGCTCCGGTCGTCGATGTCCGGGTGCTGCAGGTCGGACTGCTCATTGCCAGCCGAGGCGACGATCAGCACGCCTTTCTGCCGCGCGTAGCGCGCGGCGCTCTCGAGTTCCCTGAGTATGGCCCGCTGTTCCTCCTCGGACTTGCAGTAATAGAGGTACGGGTCGGCGAACAGGCTAAGGTTGACGACGTCGATGTCGTGATCGCCCGCATAGCGCAGTGCCGCGGCCACCGAGTCGGCGAAGCAGTAGCCGACCTTGGTGCAGACCTTCAGTGCCACGATCGTCGCCTCGGGCGCGACGCCTGCGATGCCGATGCCATTGATCGGGGCCGCGATGTTGGAGGCGACGTGCGTTCCGTGGCTGTTGAGGTCCTGCACGGCCGCCTTGTTGGAGCAGTCGCCGTTTGCCACCTCGGCCGGGTCGGCCGTCGGCGTATCGTCGAACAGGAACGAGCAGGAGCGATCGACGTCGAGATTCGGTGCGATGTCCGGGTGGTACATGTCCACGCCGCTGTCGAGCACGCCGACCGTGACACCCTGGCCCGTCGCGCGGCCGTAGCTTCCAGAATCGCCCGCATTGATCACCGCCATGTCCCACTGGCAGACGCCGAGCGGCTCCGAATTCGGCATGCCGAAGACGCCGGAATAGAGGCCCTCGCATTTCGTGAACATCTCGTCCTGGGTATTCGCCGCCTGGGCAGGCGAGCCGATCGTCGCGAGTGCCGCGACGACACCGATTGAAAGCGCGTTGAGTCGCATGTGTCCCCCTGATATTGATTTAGTGCTGTCGACCAGAGGTCATTGCCATGTGGTGATCGGCAAGTCAACGGAACGTTTGACATAAGCGCGATTCTCGCCGCATCCCGTCGTTCCATCCCAGCCTGCCGGCGAACCCGGTGTTCGACGACAATCTCCCTTACTACGATCCGGGCAACCCGATGGGCAGCGTTATCACGCCGGTCACCGGGACGCAGATCCGGGTCAAGAGCGTGAGCGCGCTGGGCAGCTTCATGCAGGTGGAGGTGAGGCCCTCGAAGCAGTCTCCGCAGTCCCTCAAGGCGCTGACCGGCAGACATGACACCGGCCGGCGATCCGACCGGGAGGCTCCAGCCATGCTGGAGTCTCCCTTTTTCTGGACTCCCCGCAGATGTGGCATAGTTCGGTCGTGGCGTGCACAAGGGCGCCCGATTCCGGATCCGATGAACCAGAACTGGAAGCACCTGCAAGGGGGTAGCAGCCGATGTTGACTCGGGACAAGCTCAAGGACGTCGATTGGGCCGCGATCCGCGACACGCCTCACCTGGTGATGCTGGCGGTGTCGGGAGCCGGCGGGAGCGGGCTCGATGAGATGCTGGAGCGCAAGGCCGGACTGCTCGGCATCGCCGAGGGCATGCACAGCACGCAGTCGTTGCTGCGCGAAATTGCCGGCAGCACCGAGATCATGAAGGCGCAGGACGAGGTTCGTGCCTGGGTACACGGGTTGCCGGACAGCCAGCGGACGCCGGGCCAGATGCAGGAGCGTGCGCTGGCGACGATGGGCCGCGCGCTCGACGCGATTGCGGCGCAGGGCTCGCCGGACGACCTGAGCGGGTATGTCGACTTCGTGCTTGCAACGGCTACCCGGGTGGCAAAGGCGGCGCGAGAGGGTGACCTGCTCGGCCTCGGAGGCAAGCTGGTCAGCGAGCAGGAGAGCGAGTTCATCGGCAAGCTCGAGAGCCTCGCGCGCGCGAAATCCGCCTAGCGGATCTGCGGGTTCCGGAGGGTTCTGCCGGAGCGCTGCAGCGGCACCGCGCGATACGCGCCAGATGCACGTGGCCGCAGCGCCGGTGCGAACTCGCGTTTCGGCCCGCACGCATCGCCTACGTAGAGTAGGCGATATCCAGCGCCGGTGCGCTGGCTTACCCTTGGACAATTTCGGGAAGCCCGAGGGGAGCGGTCCATGGCGCTTCTGTCCAGGCGGGTGCAGCAGATCGGCACCGAGAACGCATTCAAGATCGGCCCTTACATCAACGAGGTGGCGGCCACTGGCCGCAAGGTGATCCGCTGCAACCTCGGCGAGCCCGACTTCCCGCTCGCTCCGTATATCCGCGATGAGGTCAAGCGGCAGCTCGACGCGGACAACACTCACTACGTCGATCCGCAGGGAATCCTGCCGCTCAGGGAAGCGATCGCGGCCGAGATGGGCGTGCGGCGCGGACTGGACCTGAGCCCGGACCGGGTCGTGGTGTTTCCCGGCGGCAAGCCGCCGATCGGTTTCAGCCAGCAGGTGTACTGCGATCCGGGCGACGAGGTGATCTACCCGAGTCCCGGCTTCCCGATCTACGAGTCGTTCACCGGCTACCTCGGCCTCAAGCCGGTCCCGCTGCAGCTGGACGAGGAAAAGGGATTCGCGTTCAACGGCGAGGACCTTGCGCCGCTGATCACGCCGCGCACGAAGCTGATCATCCTCAACTTCCCGTCGAATCCGACCGGTGGGGTCGCGTCAAAGGCGCAGCTCGAGTCGATCGCCGACGTGATCCTGTCCAGAGCGCCCGCGGACGTGCGGATCTACTCCGACGAGATCTACGAGAACATCCTGTTCGACGGCAGCCGGCATTTCTCGATCGCGTCGGTGCCGGGCATGGCGGAGCGGACGGTCATCGCCTCCGGCGCATCGAAGTCCTACTCCTGGACCGGCGGGCGGATCGGCTGGGCCGTGCTGCCCACCGCGCAGGAGGCGCTGACTTTCAAGACGTTGAATATCAACTACTTCTCCTGCGTCGCAGGCTACAACCAGATGGGCGCGAAGATCGCGATCGAGTCGCCGGAAAGTCCCCCGACGATCGAGCGCATGGTGCGGGCCTTCCAGCAGCGACGTGATCGCGTCGTGGCCGCGCTGAATTCCATCGAGGGTATCCGCTGCCAGATGCCGAAGGGCGCATTCTATGTATTTCCCAACATCGCCGGGCTCTGCGAGCGGCTTGGTGCGCTCGAGCTCTACGAGACGCTGCCCACAGAGGTGAAGTCGCTCAGCTCGCCGTCGACGCTGGTGCAGATGTTCCTGCTGTTCCGGTACGGCGTGGCCGTGCTCGACAGGCGAGCCTTTGGCGCAATCGGTGCGGAGGGGCGCCACTTCCTGCGCATCTCGGTCGCCACGGCGCTCGAGGATCTCGAGCTGGGCATGGAGAAGATAGGTGAGGCGTCGGCGGATCGCGACGGGTTCGCCGAGTTCGTCCGCGAAGGCCGGCGGCTCTGCTGAGCATCCGGCCGGGGAGGCCCGATGACAAAGACGCAGCTCAGCTTCGGTACCCGCAGGGGAATCTATCTCGATGCGCGCGACCTGCCCGGACAGGGTACGCCGGTACTCGCCGGGCACGAGGTCGAACAGCTCGAGAGCTTCGATGTCGTCTATCGAGCACTCTGCGCGCTGCTGTACAACTACGTTCCGATGTCGGGACATCCGGGCGGCTCGATCTCGTCGGGCCGCTTCGTGCAGTCGCTGCTGTTCCACAGCATGAACTACGACCTCGCGGATCCGGACCGCGAAGACGCCGATCTCGTTTCGTACGCGGCCGGGCACAAGGCGCTCGGCCTGTATGCGCTGTGGGCACTGAGGAACGAGATCGCGCGGATCGCCGCGCCGGAGTTGCTGCCGCCCGATCCGCGTCGTCAGCTGCGGCTCGAGGACCTGCTCGGATTCCGTCAGAACCCTACCCGGCAGACGCCGCTGTTCACGCAGTTCGAGTCCAAGGCGCTGGATGGACACCCGACGCCGGCTACGCCGTTTCTGCGGCTTGCGACGGGCGCCTCGGGCGTGGGCGTGGCCTCGTCACTCGGACTCGCATTCGCGGCGGCGGATGCGTACGGCGAGCGCGCTCCGAGGGTCCACATCGTCGAAGGCGAGGGCGGACTTACGCCCGGGCGCGTCGCAGAGGCGCTTGCGGCCGCCGGAACCGCCTCGCTTCGCAACGCGATCCTGCACGTAGACTGGAACCAGGCTTCGATCGACTCCGACAGGGTCTGTCGCGATGGCGAGGTTCCCGGCGACTACGTCCAGTGGAACCCGCTGGAACTCGCCTATCTGAACGACTGGAACGTGGTCTACGTTCCGGACGGCTTCGACTTCGTGCAGATTCTCTCGGCCCAGCGGGCCGCGCTGCAGATGGACAACCACCAGCCGACCGCGATCGTGTATCGCACGACCAAGGGCTGGCAGTACGGCATCGAGGGACGTGCCTCGCACGGCGCGGGCCACAAGCTCTGCGCGGATGCGTTCTTCGGCGCCGTGGCGCCACTGCTCGAGGGTGGCGTGGAAGGGCTGCCGCGCTGCCCGCTCGATTCCCAGCTCTGCCAGGGTGGCCAGGACCGTGCGGTTATCGAGAAGTGCGCCTGGGACGCGCTGCTGGTCGTGCGCCGGCGCCTCGAGCGGGACGGCGTGCTGACGCGCTACCTGGCCGACCGGCTGCGCGAGTCGCGGGCCGGACTCGGTGGCCTCGCGAGGCGCTGCCGGGCGGACGCGCCGCGCGTCGAGGCGGTCTACGAGACAGCGCGTGAGCTGCTTGCGGCCCCTCCGGCGGAATTGATGTCCGCCGCGGGTAGCAACGCCACGCTGCGCGGAGAGCTGGCCCAGGCCCTGGCTTACTGCAATCGTCGCAGCAGCGGAGCACTGCTGACGGCGGCGGCCGACCTGCTCGGCTCGACCAGCGTCAACCTGATCGGCGAGGGATTTCCGCAGGGTTTCTTCAACGCGAAGGACAACCCGGCCGCGCGGATACTCTCGCTCGGTGGAATCTGCGAGGACGCTGCGACCGGCATCCTCGCCGGCATAACGACGTTCGGACGCCACCTGGGAGTCGTTTCGTCCTACGGCGCGTTCCTCGCCCCGCTCGCCCACATCAGCGCGCGGCTGCACGCGATTGGTGGCCAGGCGCGCGAGGCCGTCTGGGGCGATCCACTCAAGCCGATGATCGTGATCTGCGCCCACGCGGGGCTCACGACCGGCGAGGACGGTCCGACGCACGCCGACCCGCAGGCGCTGCAACTGTTGCAGGGCAATTTCCCGCGCGGCACGGTGATCACGCTGACGCCATGGGAGCCTCGCGAGATCTGGACGCTGCTCGCGGCGGGACTCGCGCGGCGGCCGGCGGTCATCGCGCCGTTCGTCACCCGCCCGGCTGGGCGGGTGCCGGACCGGGCCAGGCTCGGCCTCAGCGCGCCCGAGGCTGCCCTCACAGGCGTCTACAAGCTGCGCGCCGCAGGCGGCAGGCCCGACGGTGTGCTCGTGCTGCAGGAGAGCGGCGTCGCTTACACCTTCGTCAACGAGACGTTGCCGCTGCTCGCGAAGGCGGGCATCGACCTCGACGTCTACTACGTCGCCAGCGCGGAGCTGTTCGGTCTGCTGGAGCAGCAGGAGCAGGAGCGGATATTCCCGGCGGCGGCGGCTGAGCAGGCGATGGGCATCACGGGCTTCACGTTGCCGACCATGTACCGGTGGATACGTTCGCCCCGGGGACGCGAGTACACGATGCATCCGTTCCAGAAGGGGCATTTCCTCGCCAGCGGGCAGGGTGAGGCGGTGATGCGCGAGGCGGGACTCGATGGCGAGAGCCAGTTCGAGGCGATCCGGCGTTTCCTCGCAAGCGGAAATTGAGCAGCCAGCCACCCGGGCGCTGCAACAAATGCGCTGAGTGCTGGCCGAAAAGGAGAGACTGTTGCGGAAAATATTGGTTGCGATCGACGGTTCGGACTGTGCCCTCAGGGCGCTGGCATTCGCAGCGCGGCAGGCACGTTACGAGCCGGCAGCGGCACTTCACGTGCTGACGGTCGAGCCGCCGGCGGACACGTTCACCGCTTCCGAGATCTACGTCAGCGCGGAGCACATCCGGAAGGTGGCCGCCGAGCGCGCGGCCGCGATCCTGGCAGCGGCGGCCGGGCATCTGAAACAGGACGACGTCCCCTACGAACTGGAACATCTGCGGGGCGAGCCGGCCGCGACCGTTGCACGGCGGGCCGCCGAGCTCGGCTGCGAATCGATCGTCATGGGGACGCACGGGCGGGGACAGCTCGGAGTCATCGTGATGG
>DATIRA010000123.1:0-3812 GCA_035470225.1 Steroidobacteraceae bacterium
TTCGAGTCCATCGACATGGTGCGCCGGGACTACTCCCGCAGCGATCCCGATCGCTCGGAAGGACCGACACGGGTTCGTCGCGACGACGTGGACGAACTGATTCCCGGACTCAGCGCGGTCTATCTCGTCGACGATCGGCTACGGATCGTCGGTGGCGTGTACAAGGGATTCAATCCGCCTGCACCTGGCTCCCAGAGCGATCCTGAGGAGAGCGTGAACTACGAGCTGGGCCTGCGCTACGAGGCGGCCACGGTCTCGGCCGAGGCCATCGCGTTCTTCAACGACTATACGAACCTGGTCGGCACCTGCACGGCCTCGACCGGCGGGAACTGCGACATCGGCGAGCAGTTCGACGGCGGCGAGGCGGACATGAAGGGCCTCGAGCTTGCGCTGCAATACGAGACCAGCGTCGGCAACCTGCAGCTGCCCCTTCGCTTCAGCTACACCTACACGGATGCGACCTTCCAGAACAGCTTCAGCAGCGGCTTCGAGGAATGGGGCAGCGTCGACAGTGGCGACCAGTTGCCATACATCCCGGAGCACCAGCTTCAGCTCGTCGCCGGCTTGAGGGGCGTGCGCTGGGGCCTCAACCTGAGCGCCTCCTGGGTGGACGCGATGCGCACGGTCGCGGGACAGGGACCTGCGCCCGCCTCGGAGCTGACGGACGCCCACTGGGTGCTCGACTTCGCAGGCGACTACGAGCTCACGCGAAGCCTCTCGATGTACGCAAGGGTCGAGAACATGCTCGATGCGACCTACATCGCAGCTCGGCGTCCGGCCGGCGCGAGACCGGGCCTGCCGCTGGCGGCGTTCGCGGGCCTGACCGCCCGCTTCTGACGCGAAGATCAGGAAACCAGCAGGCGCTCCGTGATGCGGCCGGAGCCGCGGAGCGCTGCCGGGCCTGCTCAGGCGTAGGCCTTGCTCATCAGGCGCAGCCTGCGCCGCTGCATCCGCAGGCGATACTCGATTTCCCGCAGGCGCGAGCGGAAGCTCGCGTCTTCCCAGCGCTGCAGCAGGCGTCGCTTGCCGTCCGCCACCCACTCCTCGCGGACCTTGTTCCACTCCTCGAGCGACTTGCGGAACGAGGCGTATTCCTCGGCGAAGCGGCGCCGGAGCCGCTCGAACTGCTCGTCGGCGGAGCCGGCGCGCCGGCGCTCCAGCGCGAGCTCCATGCGTTTGAACTGCATCGCGAGCTGCGCACGCTGGATCCAAAGGTCCGGCACGCGCTTCAGGTTGTCTGCGAGCCCGAGCGCGGACAGCGTGGCGATCAGCCATTTGGTCGGATCGAACTGCCACCACCGCACGCCGTTGCGGTAGTCGTTCTGAAAGAGGTGGTGGAAGTTGTGGTACCCCTCGCCGTAGGTCAGGAAGGCGAGCACACCGTTGTCTCGCGCCGTGTTCTCGTCCGTGTAGGGCTGGCGACCCCAGGCGTGCGCGAGCGAGTTGATGAAGAACGTGAAGTGGTGATTTAGCACCAGCCGCAACAGCCCGGCCAGCAGGAAGACGCCCCACAACTCGCCCAGCGCCCAACCGAGCAGCAGCGGAATGCCGAAATTCAGGCTCACCGCGAACGGCACGTAGTAACGGTGCTGGAACATCACCAGCGGGTCGCGCTCCAGGTCGCGCGCGTTCGAGAAATCGTTCTCGCCGCTCGGGTAGTTCCGCAGGATCCAGCCGATGTGCGAGAACCAGAAACCGCGCTTCGCGCTGTAGGGATCACGGTCGACGTCGTCGACGAAGCGATGATGGGTGCGGTGCTGGGAGGCCCAGATCAGGATGCTGTTCTGCAGCGCCATCGCGCCGAACACCATGAAGAACAGGCGCACGGTCCAGTGCGCCTGGTAGGCCCGGTGCGCCCAGAGACGGTGATAGCCCGCGGTGATGGACAAGCCGGTCGCCATCATCAACGCGGCGAATGCCAGCCAGGCGCCGAGACCGTAGCCGTGCACGATCCCGTACCAGGGCACGAGCACCAGCGTCGCGATCGGGGTCGCGGTGAACACCGTCGTCGTCACCCAGTTGATCGGCGCGTCTTCGAAACGCGCGGCAGAGGCCTTTTCCATACGTAGCTTTTCCCTGTGGGTAGTCGATCTATTCTACGCGGCGTCGACGGCGGCTGCCGGCAAAGCGTAAGTGCCTGCCCCGAAAGTGATAATTGCTGCTCAAACGAAGCTCGCAACCTCCTTCAGAGGCTTGCGGCGGATGTCCGGGACCTGCGTGTCCGGCGCAGCGTATCCGGTCACCAGCAGCAGGAACGGCCGTTCGGAGTCCGGCGGTCGGCGGAGGATCTCGTTCAGGAACCCCATCGGGCTGGGCGTGTGCGTCAGCGTGGCGAGCCCGGCATTGTGCAGGGCCGTGATCAGCATGCCGGTCGCGATGCCGACCGATTCCGTCGGGTAATAGTGCTTCACCTTGCGACCGGCGGCGTCGTGACCCCATTTCTGCACGAAGACCGCGATCAGCCAGGGCGCGGTCTCGAGGAACGGTTTCCGCCAGTCCGTGCCGAGCGGCGCGAGCGCCTGCAGCCATTCATCGGGCGCGCGCTGCTGGTAGAAGAGCCGTTCCTCTTCCTCGGCGGCGTGGCGGATACGGCGCTTCTGCTGCGGGTCCGAGACCGCGACAAAGTGCCATGGCTGCAGGTTGGCACCGCTCGGCGCGGACGCGGCCGCAGCGATGCAGTCCTCGATCAGCGCACGGGGCACCGGGCGAGCGTCGAAGGTCCGCACGGTCCGCCGCCGCGCCATCAATTCCCGGAACGCCCGGGCGCGCTCGAGCATCTGTGCCTCGCTCAGTTCGGCACGACCCTCCAGCGGCCTCATCCTGGCTTCGCTCATCGGCCTCACCGGTTGCTCGTGAAACGAACCCACTCACTTTCGCACAAGCGGCGCAGCCGCGCCCAGGCCGCCTCGAGATGCGTGATTGCCGCGGGCGTCAGCGCGTGGCCGAGCTCGAAGGACTCGCCGCGCACGCAGAGCAGCAGCGCAGGCGGCGGTGTGCTGCCCGTGACGCGGCGATATGTCTCGATCACCGCGCCAGGCTCGAGCGCATGCGTCGTGTGCAGGTACCTCGCCGAAGCGACCACCGCCCGCAGCTCGAACGGTGCGGCGGTAGCCATGCCGGCGTCGACGAAGACCGCCAGCGCCCGGCCTTCGAGCTCCAGCGCGTGCTCGACCTGCCACTGGAAGTCCGTCAGCACCTCGACGTCGGGAAAGCCCGCCGCGTCCAGGCGCTCGGCGAGCATGTGGCCGATCGCGTCGTCGCCGCGGCTCGGATTGCCCGCGGCCAACACCAGCACCGGCGCCGGGTCCGCGCTCACCCGCGTCGCAACGTGTCGACGACGTCGCCTGCGGCGTCCACCAGTTCCACCGCAAGCGGCATCTTGCCGATCGCGTGCGTCGCGCAGGACAGGCAGGGATCGAAGGCGCGCACGGCGACCTCGATGTGGTTCAACAGACCCTCGGTGAGCTGGCGGCCGTCGAGGTAGCGGCGGGCCACCTCGCGTATCGCGCGGTTCATGGCCTCGTTGTTGTGGGTCGTCGAGACGATCAGCGTCGCGCGGGCGACCTGGTCGTGCTCGTCCACGCGATAGTGGTGGATCAGCGTGCCGCGCGGCGCCTCGATCACGCCGACGCCCTCGGGGCGGCGGTTCATCGGCGGCCGCTGGTCGGTGCCGAGGATGTCCGGGTCGTGCAGCAGGTCGCGAATGGCCTCGGCGCAGTGCAGCAGCTCGATCAGCCGCGCCCAGTGCGAGTGCATCGTGTGGTTGTTCGTTTTGCCGTTGGTGTAGGCGCGGAATTCGCGCAACTCGGCCT
>DATIRA010000124.1:0-2567 GCA_035470225.1 Steroidobacteraceae bacterium
AGCCGGAGGAGGCCCCGGTTACCAGCGCGACTTTCAAGCCGCTGCACCGGGCGGTGAGGCTGCGCGCAGCGCCGGCTGCGGCTGGCGCGGGAGATCGGGCTCACTCATGGCCGGGTCTGCGAAGCATGCAGCGCGAATGCCGCGAACTGCGCTCCGATCACCTCGTCCACGACCCGGGCGAACTGCCCGAGACCTGCGTGGTCGTCGCCGCTGACCCGGTAGCTGACGGTCGCCCGGGAGCCCTCCTCGGTGGCGGAGAGACTGACCGTCAGCACGCCGGTGAGCGCGAATTCCTGCAACGGGCCGAGCGCGCCCCGCAGCCTCAGCAGCTTGCCGGGACGCGCCATCACGACCCGCGCGTGCTCGGCGCTGCCCTCGGGCCAGCGCTCGCACAAGCAGCCGCCGGCCTGCGGTGCGAGGGTCAGGTTCACGCGGTTGCCGGACCAGGTGTGGTCCTCGGGCCACCAGCGCTCCGGGTGGACGAGCGCAGCCCAGGCCCGCTCCGTCGACGCGGCGATGGAGTAGTCGTGACGCACCAGGAAACCATCGTCTGCGGCGTATTCGAGCGCCGCTCGGGCGGGGGTCGCGGCGAGTAACGCAATGATTGCCAGTGCTGCGGTCCGGATCATCGTGAGGGGTCCCGCTCGGCCGATTTCGTTCCGCATCGTGAGCGAACTCGCGGGTTCGATCAACATCGCTCGGCCGTCCGGGACCGCTCTGCTAGAGTCGGAAAATGCCCGCCGTGCCCGATACGCGCCGCGAACTCGCGACATTGCTGAAGAGTCGCGTCCCGCTGATCGTGATCGAGACGCGGGACGAGCCGCGGGTGCTGGACCTCGTCGCGTCGCTGGCAGCCGAGCTGGCCCGGCCGGTGCACACGCCGGTCTTCCAGTGGACCGTGACCGACGGACTGAAGCGGCTGGACGTGGACCTCGGCGGCGCCCAGAAGCACAACTCCGAGCCCACCGACGTTCTTCGCAGCATCCGCTCGATCGAGAAGCCCGGAGTCTACGTGCTGCTCGACTTCCACCCGTTCCTCGGGGATCCGGTCAACGTGCGGCTGCTGAAGGACATTTGCCAGGGTTACGCGAAAGCGCCGCGCACCGTCGTGCTGCTCAGCCACGAACTACCGCTGCCGCGGGAGCTGGAGCACTTCGCCGCGCGCTTCGAGCTGCAGTTCCCGTCGCGCATGGAACGTGAGCAGATCATCAGGCGGGCCGCGGACGAGTGGTCGCACGCGAACGGCGGCCAGGCACGGATCGACCCCAAGGCGCTCGCACTGCTGGTCGAGAATCTCGCCGGCCTCTCCACGCTCGACACCGAGCGGCTCGCGCGAAAGGCCATCTTCAACGACGGCGCGCTGGCCGAGGCCGACCTGCCCGGCGTCATGCAGGCCAAGTACGACCTGTTGAATCGCGGCGGCGCGCTCAGCTATGAGCACGATACCGCGCGCTTCGCCGACCTGGGCGGCATGCGGCACCTGAAGGACTGGCTGCTGCGCCGTAAGGTCGCCTTTGAGGGCTCGATGCCCGGGCTCGAGCGGCCACGCGGTGTGCTGCTGCTGGGCGTGCAGGGTTGCGGCAAGAGTCTCGCGGCCCGGGCCGCCGCCGGAATCTTCGGCGTGCCGCTGTTGCGAGTGGATTTCGGCGCGCTATACAACAAGTACCACGGCGAGTCCGAGCGCAACCTGCGTAGCGCGCTCGCGACGGCAGACGTGATGGCGCCCTGCGTGCTGTGGATCGACGAGATCGAGAAGGGGCTCGCCACCGGCGAAGGCGACAGCGGCACTTCGCGGCGGATGCTCGGCAGCTTCCTGACCTGGCTGTCGGAGAGGAAGAGCCCGGTGTTCGTCGCCGCGACCGCGAACGACATCAGCGCGCTGCCGCCGGAGCTGGTCCGTAAGGGACGCTTCGACGAGATCTTCTTCGTGGACCTGCCGAGCGAGCAGGTCCGTGCGGAGGTGCTGGCAATCCATCTCGGCAGGCGCGGCATCGAGGTCGGCGAGCAGGAGCTGCGCGCGCTCGCGCACGCGAGCCGCGATTTCTCCGGTGCCGAGCTCGAGCAGGCCGTCGTGTCGGCTGCCTATCTCGCGCACGCCGACGGCGAGCGCGTCTCTGGTCGCCACCTGCTGGCGGAGATCCGCGCGACACGGCCGCTCGCGACCGTGATGTCGGAGCGGATCGCCGCGCTGCGGGCCTGGGCGTCCGAGCGGACCGTGCCTGCCGACTGAGCCCGGGAGCGCTCAGCTCGCCATGAACCCACCGATCGCGCCGATCGTTTCGCGCAGCGAAAAATACAGCACGATCGCGACGATCGGCGGTACCAGGAAGCGCAGCACCGCCATGATCTTCGGAACTTGCCTCGCCCAGAACGCCGAGGCGCCCTGGATCAGCTCGGACTGGACCTGGTCGCGAACGACCCAGCCGGCCAGGATGGCCGTGGCCAGCGCACCGGCCACCAGCAGCAGCTCTCCGGCAATCTTGTCCATCAGGCCCAGCAGGTCGGTGCTCAGGGCCGGCAACACGCCTAGCGCCGTGATCAGCAGGCCGGTGATCAGCGCGGCCTTG